>JBEQUF010000102.1:0-10740 GCA_040349295.1 Actinomycetota bacterium
GCCGCGCTCGAGCCGCTGCTGCAGGCGCGTCGGCTCTGCCGTCTCGGCGACCGCCGTGGCCTGCTCGCGCTCGCGCACGAGCAGCGATCCCGAGGGCCGCGCGTTCTCGTCGACGGCGGCCCGGATCGCGGCGATCTGCGCGGGCGTCGTGCCGCAGCAGCCGCCGATCAGCGCCGCGCCGAGCGAACGCGCCTGCGCCGCGAACTCGCCGAAGTACGCGGGCGTCGCATGCGGGAAGACGATCCGCTGGCCGGACATGCTCGCGAGGCCGACGTTCGGCAGCGCCGCGAGCTTCGCGCCGTCGCCCTGCATCTCGGCGAGCGCCCGGAGCGCGGCCGCGGGGCCGGCGCCGTGGTTGGCGCCGAAGGCGGCGACGTCGAGCGAACGGAGTCGCGCCGCGGCCGCCTCCGCCGTGACGCCGGCGAACGTCTGCGCGTCGCCGTCGAAGGTCAGCAGGGCGACGACCGGCAGCTGGGAGACGGAGCGCACGGCCGCGACCGCCGTCGTCAGGTCGTCGAGGTCGTAGAACGTCTCGATCATGAAGAGGTCGACGCCGCGGCCCTCGAGCAGCGTCGCCTGCTCGGCGTAGAGCGTGGTGGCGCTGTCGCCGCGCAGCTCGACGTCGCCGAGCGGCCCGATCGAGCCGGCGATGAACACCTCGCGGCCGGCGATCTCCCGCGCCTCGCGCGCGAGGCGCACGCCGGCGCTGTTGATCGCCTCGAACTGGTCCTCGAGGAAGTGCTCGGCGAGCTTCGGCCGGTTGGCGCCGAACGTGTTCGTCTCGATCACGTCCGCGCCGGCGCGGATGTAGCCGACGTGCACGTCGACGACGCTCTCCGGCGCGCGGACGTTCGCCTCCTCCGGCGTGCGCAAACGGGGTACCGCGCTCGAGATCAGCGCGCCCATGCCGCCGTCGGCGACGAGCGGGACGTCGCCCTGCAGCCGCTCGAGGAACCTCGACATGCAGCCAGTGTAGGAACGCTTCCAGCCAGGGTGTGAGAGCGGGGGCGCCGCCACCCCCGCTCTCGTACCTCGGACGACCGGAGCCGCCCCCGCCGCATCGGGGCCGCTCGACTGTCGCACGAGGATCATCGCCCGGCGACCGGACTTGACTCATCCCTCGGACTTGGTTGACGCCGTTACTTCACGATTCAAGCCGCGCCCGTCGCCCGCCGATGAAGCGAGAGAACTCTCCCGGCCGGGGGCTGACGGCAATCACCTGCGGCATGGCGAGCTTCCCTGCGGCGGCGCCTTCGGGCGCCGCCACTTGCTTCTTCACCCGTCCGAGTGAATCGTGCGGCCTTCCATGCCGCCGGCGACCGTCACGAGCTCGCCGCTGATGTGGCCGGACAGCTCGTCGGACGAGAGCACGACGATCGCGCGCGCGATGTCGTCGGCGGTCGCGACCTTGCGGAGGGCCATCGTCCGGCTGACGCGCTGCACGATCTGCTCGTCGAGCGCGTCGCGGGTCATCGGCGAGTACGTCCAGCCCGGCGCGACCGCGTTGACCCGCGCCCGCGGCGCGATGCGGACGATCTCGTTCTTGAGGCTCAGCATGAGGCCGACCTGGATCGCAGACTTTGCCGCCGCGTAGTCGGCGTGCCCGGCCTCGCCGAACCGGCCGGCGGTCGAGCCGACGAGCACGAGCGAGCCGTGCCGCGTCCGCTGCACCTCGCGCAGGAACGCCTTCGCGGTGAGGAACGTCGCCGTCAGGTTCGCGTGCACCGTCGACTCCCAGCGCTCGAGCGGGAGCTCCCACACGGGCTCGTCCGCCGACGGCCACACACCGGCGACGGCGGCGCAGACGTCGACCGCGCCGACCGCGTCACGCGCGACGTCGAAGAGCGTGCGCACGTCCTGGTCGTTCGTCAGGTCGGCGCCGACGATCGGCGCGTCGCCGAGCTCCCGTGCGAGCGCCTCGGCGCGCTCGCGGCCACGGTGGTAGTGGACGACGACCTTCGCACCCTCGGCGTGGAACGCCCGCGCCGTCGCGGAGCCGATCCCGCCGGAGGCGCCGGTGACGATCACGCCCTTGCCTGCGAGTCCGGTCTCCACGGCGGGAGAGTAGTCTCCGCGCCGTGCGCGTCCACGTGATCAGCGACATCGAAGGCGTCGCCGGCATCGTCAAGTGGGCACAGACCGGCGGCGAGAACAGCACGCTCTACCACGAGGGCCGCCGCCTCTACACCGAGGAGATCAACGCGGCCGTGCGCGGCGCGAAGGCGGCCGGCGCGACCGAGATCGTCGTCATGGACTGCCACGGCGCCGGCGGCGACTACACGTTCAACTCGCTGCTGCCGGAGCTGCTCGATCCCGACTGCGAGTTCGTCGTCCAGAGCAAGTGGACGGAGTACACGGACTTCCTCGAGCAGGGCTGCGACGCGGCGCTCTTCGTCGGCATGCACGCGATGGCCGGCACGCCCGACGGCGTCCTCTCGCACACGGTCTCCGCGCAGGCGTGGCAGGAGCTGCGATTCAACGGCGTCGCGGTCGGCGAGACCGGGATCAACGCGGCGCTCTGCGGCCACTGGGGCTGCCCGGTGCTGCTCGTCACGGGCGATCGCGCCGTCTGCCGCGAAGCGACCGCGCTCCTCGGCGACGCACTCACGACCGCGGAGGTGAAGGTCGGGCTCGGCCGCTTCAGCGCACGCAACCTCACGGCAGTTCGTGCGCGCGAGCTGATCGAGGCGAAGGCGAAGGAGGCGCTGCGCGACCTGAAGGCCGTACAGCCATACGACCCGGGCAGGCCGTGCGAGATCGAGGTGCACTTCACAACCACCGACCGCCTCGAGGAGTACCGCAACCGTCGCGGCGTCGAGGTCGCCGGGCCGCTGACGATCCGCTCAGCGGCGGAAGACTGGTGGAGCGCCTGGAAGCAGTTCTTCTTCTGACGCGACGATCCCGAGCTCTTCGATCAGGACGAAGAAGGCCTTCGCGAACGGCGAGTCCTGCGTCCGCTCGCGCACCTGCGGCCAGTCGATCTGCTCGCGGAGCGCGCGCGACCACTCGAGCACGCTGCTGAAGTTCAGCTCCTGCTCGCGGATCGCCATCAGCTTCGAGACGAGGACGTCCTCGAGCGTCGCGACCTTCGCGCGCAGCGCCATCACCTCGCCCTCGTGCGCGCGCTCGATCATCTCCTGCGTGATCGGGCCGCTCGCCGGGTCGTAGATCAGGTCGACGAGCGCGCCGTTCTCGTGCCACGTCTTGTAGAGCCAGCCCTCCGGCGGCTTCTCCGTCTTCCAGCCGGCTGCGTCGAACGCCGCAAGCGCGGCATCGGCGTCTTCCGGCTTGATCAGGAAGTCGACGTCGTGCTCGCTGCGCGGGCCGCCGCGCGCCCAGGCCGACAGGCCGCCGCCGAGGACGAACTCGATCTCGGCGTCGTTGAGGATCTTGGCGGCCGCCTTCATGGCCTCGATCAGCTCGTCGAAACTCGACTCGGGCACGGGATGCGGTCGTTTCCGTTTCCCGAGGACGTGCAACATCGAAGGAGGTGATCCGCATTGCCGCAGCAGGCGACGTGCACGCCTCCGAGGCGACGCGCGACCGCGTCCTCCGCGCCTTCGAGAACGTCGCCGACGAGGCCGACGTCGTCCTCCTCGCCGGCGACCTGACGACGACCGGCGACCCGGAGCAGGCGCAGGTGCTCGCCGACGCCTGTCGCGGCCTGCCGATCCCGGTGTTCACGGTGCTCGGCAACCACGACGTGCACGCGTCGCGACAGGACGAGATCAAGGAGGTGCTCGAAGGCGCCGACATCCACGTCCTCGAGCGCAGCTGGAGCACATGCGAGATCGCCGGCGTGCAGCTCGGCGTCGTCGGCACGAAGGGGTTCGTCGGCGGCTTTCCCGGCTCGGTGCTGCCGGACTTCGGCGAGGCGCTGCTGCGCGAGTGCTACGCCGAGACGACGCACGAGTCCGAAGCGATCGCAAAGGGTCTGCAGGAGATCGTCCACTGCGACCTGCGCGTCGTCCTGCTCCACTACGCGCCGGTCGAGGCGACGATCGCGGGCGAGCCGGAAGGGATCCACGTGATGCTCGGCAGCGACCGGCTCGCGACGCCGATCGCGGAGTACGGCGCCGACCTCGTCCTGCACGGGCACGCACACGCGGGGACGTTCCAGGGCTGCATCGGGAAGATCCCGGTCTACAACGTCGCCGTGCACGTCACCGGCCGCGACTTCTGGATCTTCGATCTCGAGGGTGCGAAGGGCCGGAGCGAGACGAGAGTCGAAGGACCGGCCTAGCTAGGCTGGCCCGGTGAGCGCGCACGTCGTCCGCATCTCGATCGCACCCGTGAAGTCGCTCGGTCTCGTGCATCCCGACGAGGTCGTGCTGGGCGACCACGGCGTCGTCGGCGACCGCCGCTTCTGGCTCGTCGACGAGGAGCGCCGGCTGTTCAACAACAAGCGCAGCGGGCCGATGGTGCAGATCCGTCCCGACTGGGACGAGGCGACGCGCGAGCTTGCGCTCACCTTCCCAGACGGTCGCCGCGTCGCCGGCGCCGTCGAGCTCGAGGACGAGCCCTTCGAGGTGCAGATGTACGGCTACGACCTCGCGTCGCGGCGGGTCGTCGGGCCATGGGCGGACGCCATCTCGGCGCTCGCCGGGCAGCGGCTGACGCTGCTCTGGGCAGAGGAGGGCGCACCGGACCGGCTCTACGCGGGCGGCACGTCGCTCGTCTCGCGCGCGTCGCTCGCGCGGCTCGCCGAGGAGGCGGGCGTCGACGAGCTCGACGGACGGCGCTTCCGGATGCTGTTCGAGATCGACGGGGTCGACGCGCACGAGGAGGACGAATGGCAGGGCTCGCGCGTCCGGATCGGCGCCGCCGAGATCCAGGTCAACGGCGACGTCGGCCGCTGTGCGGTCACGACGCACGATCCCGACACGGGCATCCCGAGCGTCGACACGCTGAAGGCCCTCGCGGGCTACCGCCGGGAGGGGCGCAAGGAGCCGCTCCCGCTCGGCGTCTACGCCTCGGTCGCCGTGCCGGGCCGCGTGCGCGTCGGCGACCCGGTCGAGGCGCTCATAGCAAACGCGCTATACTGAGCCCCGGCATGGCAGCACGCGCGAAAGCAGTCGAGAAGCGCCCGCTGGAGCGCCTCCACGAGAAGATCGTCACGGGCGACCGCGGCTGGTTCTTCGCCGGCATCGCCGAGCAGGTCGCGCAGCGGCGGCTCGCCATGCACAAGTCCCAGCGGGAGCTCGCCGAGCTCACCGGCACCACCCAGTCGGCGATCGCCCGACTCGAGCGCGGCGGGCGGCCGCCTCGCATCGACACCCTCCTCCGAATCGCAGAGGCACTCGATTGCGAGCTGGTCGTCGACCTTCAGCCGCGTTCCTGAGCGCCCTCGCGCTCGGCCTTCCCGCCGTCCCGCACGGCTGGCCGAAGACGCTGACGATCGGCCTCACCGAGAGCCCGGGGCAGCACGCGCCCGTCAAGCTCGGCGCGCGCTACCAGTACCTCGCGAACACCTGGTGGACCTGGAATCCGAACGGCACGTTCGCGTCGATGTACGTGCAGGACTCGTGGGCGCACGGCGAGCTGCCGGTGCTGAGCTACTACGTGCTGCTCCAGTCGGGCCAGTCGCTCGGCGACGAGGCGACAACCGACCTCGGTCACCTGCGCGACGCCCAGCTGATGACGGCGTACTGGAGCGAGGTGAAGCTCCTCTTCCAGCGCATCAAGGGTACGAAGCCGGTCGTCGTCCACGTCGAGCCCGACCTCTGGGGCTATCTCGAGCAGGCGAACGCGACGCAGCTGGCGAGCGGCTTCGCGAAGCACTGGATCTCGCTCCGCAACCGGTTCGCGCCGAACGTGCTGCTCGCGTACCACATGAGCGGCTGGGGGACGAAGCACGACATCGTCTACGAGGATCCGCCCGACGCGACCGTCAAGCAGTACGCCGCGCAGTCGGCCAGCTTCTACACCGGCCTGCATGCGCGCTTCGACCTCGCGTTCGAGGACTTCTCCGACCGCGACGCCGGCTTCTACGAGAAGGTCGAGAACAACCCGAACACGTGGTTCACGCCGGCGGACTTCCACCGGCACCTCCTGTACGGCGCGACCTTCGTGAAGCTGACCGGGCTGCGCATGGTGGCGTGGCAGATCCCGCTCGGGAACACGAACCTCGACGACACGCCGGGTCACTACCGCGACAACCGCGTGCAGTGGCTGCTCGGCGCCGGCAACCGCGCGCATCTGCAGGCGTACGTGCAGGCCGGGTACGTCGGCTTCCTCTTCGGCGGGGGCGCCGACGGCACGACCTCGGCGCAGACCGACGGCGGCTACTTCTACTCGCGCGTCAGGGCGTACACGCCGATTACCCTGCCGCGATGATCATCGCGTGCCTGGGCGACTCGATCACGGCCGGGTCGCCGTTGTGGGATCCCGATCCCGACAAGCGTCGGCAGATCGAGAGCCCCGACGAGCGGAGCCAGTGGGAGTGGTGGGCCATGCGCCTGCACGGCGAGCTCGACCTGCGCAACTTCGGCGTCTACGGCCAGCGCACCGACGAGATCGCGAAGCGGTTCGACGTCGCCGTCGCCGGTGCCGAGGCGATCGTCGTGCAGGGCGGGATCAACGACGTCGTCCAGGGCCGGCCGGTCGAGCAGGCGGCGGCGAACCTCGCCGGCATGGCGCACCGGGCTCGGAACGCGGGGCTTCGGGTCGCGCTCGCCGACGTCCTGCCGTGGAACAACGGCGGCGCCCAGGCCGCCAACGACATCGCCCGCCTCAACGGCCTGATCGCGGCGATCGCCGAGAACAACGACTTCCCGCTCTTCCCCTTCAACGCGACGCTCGCCGACCCGTCGAGGCCGAGCCGCATGCGCGACGAGTGGACGGACGACGGCGACCACCCGTCCGTCGAGGGCCATCGGCTCCTCGGCGAGCGGGCGTTCCGGCCCTTCTAGACGGCGAGGAGCTTGTAGCCGACGCCGCGCACGGTGACGAGGCGCCGCGGGTGTCGCGGATCCGTCTCCAGCTTGCGGCGGAGGTTCGAGACGTGCACGTCGACCGCGCGCAGGTCGCCCTCGTACTCGCCCTCCCAGAGGTGCTCGACGAGCTCCTGCCGGGTGAACGGCTCGCCGGGCTTCGCCGCCATCAGCGCGACGAGGCGGAACTCGGAGCGCGTCAGCGGCAGCGGGCGTCCCTCGAGGGTCGCAGCGTGGCGGGCGACGTCGAGATGCAGGCTGCCGACGTCGAACGCCGGCCCCATGCGGTCGAGCAGCCGGCGCCGGAGATGCGAACGGACGCGGCTGATCAGCTCCGCCGTCGAGAACGGCTTCGTGACGTAGTCGTCGGCGCCGATGTCGAGCCCGGCGACCCGGTCGTGCTCGATGTCGAGGGCGGTGAGCATGACGATCGGCACGTCGTTGTGCTCGACGCGGAGCAGCCGGCAGACCTCGAGGCCCGGCATGTCGGGAAGCAGCAGGTCGAGGATCATCAGGTCGTAGGCGCGCGTCCTCGCCCGGGCCAGCGCGGCGGCGCCGGTGTCGACCACGTCGACGTCGTATTCCGCTTGGGTCAGCGCGTAGGCGACCGCGTCGCTGATCGCCTTCTCGTCCTCGACGACGAGAATCCGGCTCGTCATCGGCTGCTTTCGGCCGACGGCAAGGTCATCGTGAAGATCGTCCCCGTTCCGAGCTCGGACGACACGTCGATCTGTCCGCCGATCGCCTCGACCGCTTCCGCCGCGATCGCGAGTCCGAGCCCGTACCCGGTGCCTGCCTGGGAGACCCGGTAGAAGGGCTCGAAGAGCCGTTCCTGGAACTCGGCGCCGATCCCCGGACCCGTGTCGGTGACCACGAGAAGGACATTCGCGCCCGCGCGCTTCGCCTTGATCCGCACCGTGCCCGTCGTCGTGTGCTCGAGCGCGTTGTCGACGAGCGCGGCGACCGCCTCGTAGAGGAGGTCGCCGGCCGCGATCACGTCGAGCGCCGGCGGGCAGCGGGCGTCGAGCGTGACGCCGTCGAGCGGCGTCGCGTCCTCGACGATCGCGTCGAGGAGCGGCCGGAGCTCGACGACGTCGACCGGGATCGCCTCTCCGGCCTGCGCCCTCGCGAGCAGAAGCAGGCCGCGCGTGAGCCGCGTCAGCCGCTCGGCATGTGCCTCGATGTGCCCGAGGAAGCGGTCGCGAGTGTCCGGCGTCTCCTTCGCACCGGCTTGCAGCGCGTCGATCGCCGCCGTGATGCCGGTCAGCGGCGTCCGCAGCTGATGCGCCGCGTTGCGCAGGAACTCGCGCGTGGTCCGCTCGCGCCGGAGATCCTCCGTCAGCTCCTCGAAGAGCATGATCGCCGGCTCGATGGCGGTCGCCGGGATTCCGCTGACGCGCAGCGAGCGGCCGTCGTCCACCTCGATCGAGACCGGCCGGAGCGGCACCGACTGGACCAGCAGCCGCTTCGCGAGCACGTCCAGCCGGCTGAGCGCGAGCGGCTCGCCGACGACCAGCCGGTCGCCGAGCAGCTCGCGCGCGAGCTCGTTGGTGCGGACGATGCGCGCATCCTCGTCCAGCTCGATCGCTGCGAACGGGAGGCGAGCGAGTGCCGTCATCAGAGATCCAGCACGTCGCCGTCGGCGGCCCGCTCGACGCCCGGCGCGAGCGGCAGCTCGTCGGGGCGGTGGATGACGACGAGGCGCTTCGCGTGCGCCTCGCGGAACGCGTCGACGGCTTCCTCGTCGGTGAGGTGGCCGCGCTCGTCGGGCTCCGGCGCGCCGAGCGTCGCCTCGCAGAGGAAGAGGTCGGCGTCGCGGGCGAGCTCCGCGAGCCCCCGGCTCGGCCCGGTGTCGCCGCTGTACGCAAGGGTGCTCGAGCCGTCCTGCACCCGCAGGCCGAACGTCAGCTCGGAGTAGTGCTCGAGGCGGACCGGCGTCACCTCGTAGCCGGCCGCGGTGAACGGCGCGTCGTACTCGCGCACGGCGAAGACGTCGTCGATCTGCCCGGCGAAGCTCATCTGCTCGCCGTAGTCGCGGAACCGGGCGGCGCCGTCGGGCGGCAGCCAGAGCTCCGGCCGGCCGGCGTCCCGGCCGGGCCCGTACGCGGCGCCGAACACCCAGGGCACGAGATCGCCCCAGTGGTCGAGGTGGAAGTGGGTGATCGCGACCGCGTCGACCCGAGGCCAGCCGCCGTGCGCGGCGCGGAGCCGCGCGAGCACGCCGGGGCCGCAGTCGAGGAGGAGCGTGCCCGCGCCCTCGACGAGGTAGCCGGACTGCGCACCGCCGGCGTTCGGCCACGCGGGCGAGCAGCCGATGACGGTCACGCGCACCGCCGTATCCTGCCGATTCCTTGTATAACTCCGCTTCGTGGCCCGGGCCTCGACAGACGTCCTGAAGAAGGTTCCGCTGTTCGCCGGTCTCGACGATCGCGAGCTCTCGACGATCGCCGCGCAGATGCGCGAGCGCACCTTCGCCACCGGCGACACCGTGACGCAGGAGGGCGCCGGCGGCGCCGGCTTCTTCATCGTCGAGAGCGGTGACGCAGAGGTGACGGTCGCGGGCGAGGAGCGGGGGACGATCGGTCCCGGCGACTACTTCGGCGAGATCGCGCTGCTCACCGGCTCGGACCGGACGGCGACGATCGTCGCGACGAGCGACATGGTCTGCTGGGGGATGACGCCGTGGGACTTCCGGCCGCTCGTCGAGAGCAATTCCGCGATCGCGTGGAAGCTCTTGACGGCGATGGCCGAGAAGCTCGGCTAGCGCTGCCGGGCCGTTGGAGCCCGTCGACTCGATCGACTACTCGACCGCGCCCGCACCGGGGCGGCTCGAGCTCGTGCGCGGCTTCGCGAACACCGTCGACCACGAGCACGGGCGCGAGGCGCTGCACTCGCCCGCACGGCTGCACGATCTGCTCGTCTCGCTCGGGCTGCTCGAGCAGGGCGTCCGCGTGACGCACGCCGACCTCGCCGCGGCCCACGATCTGCGCGACCGGATCCGCGCGCTGGCGCTCGCCAACAACGGCGTGCCGACCGACGTGGCGCTCGAGGCGGAGCTGACGGTGCGCGTCGACGACCGCTCGTCCGCGCTCGACGCGCCGCACGACGACGTCGCCGGTGCGCTGGCGGAGCTCGTCGGCATCGTCTACACGTCGACGGTCGACGGCACCTGGCCGCGACTGAAGGCCTGCCGCCGCGAGGTCTGCCAGTGGCTCTTCTACGACCGCTCGCGCAACCGCTCCGGCGTCTGGTGCTCGATGGCCGTGTGCGGCAATCGCACGAAGACGGCTGCGTACCGCCGAAAGGCGCGTACCGAGTACGGGGCCTAGGTGTTCTTGAGCCGGCGGGCGCCGACGAAGCGCGAGCTGTACCAGCCAGCGAGCGTCTGGATGCGGACGCGCGTGCCGGTGTGCGGCGCGTGGATGAAGCGGCCGTTGCCGACGTAGAGGCCGACGTGGCCGAGCCCGTCGAAGAACACGAGGTCGCCGGGCCGGAGCGACCGGCGGGAGACGCGGCGGCCGTCGGTGAACTGCGCGTAGCTCGAGTGCGGCAGCGCGACGCCGAAGTGCGCGTAGACGAAGCGCACGAAGCCGGAGCAGTCGAAGCCGCCGCGCGGGCTGCTGCCGCCGTAGTGGTACGGGACGCCGACGAACCTCTTCGCGTACTTGACGACCCGCAGGCCGAACGCCGTGCTCTGCTGCAGCTTGCGCACCGGAGTCGGCGCCGGCTTCACGACCGGTACCTGGTGGTCGAGCGGCGTCGTGCTGACGGCCGGCGTCGGGTCCGGCGTGGTGACGATGGGATCCGT
>JBEQUF010000195.1:0-6352 GCA_040349295.1 Actinomycetota bacterium
CGCCATCCAGGCGCCGATCGGGATCGCCGCAGCAATCAGCACGGCCACCCAGCGACGGCGGAGCAGCATCGGCATCGTGAACACGAGAACGAGCGGCAGGTACATCGAGATCGGCCGCACGAGCACCGAGAGGCCGATCGCCAGCCCGGCTCCGACTGCGAGGACTCGACTCCGCCCCACGAGCAGCAGCGCGGCGGCGACGAGCAGGAGCGCGAAGAGCGTCTCCGCCGTCAGGTTCGAGCTCATCGCGATCGAGATCGGATCGATCGCGAGCAGGAACGCCGCAACGGTCGCGATGTGCCGATCGAACAGCGCCGCCGCCAAGAGGTACGTGATCCCGACGGTGGCAACGCTCAGGAGGAGCTCGACGACGATCACCGCCGTCGCGCCGCCGCCGAGCGCGTTCACCGCCGCGATCAACGCCGGGTACCCGGGTGGCCGCAGGAGGCTCAGGTCGAACAGCGGCCCCTGTCGGGATGAGACGTAGGCCTCGTGGAAGTGATGCGCGAGCCGGTCGTACTCGAGCGAGTCGCTCGTCTTGAACCGCGAGGGGTGGGAGACGGCGAGCGCGAAGACGAGGACGCGGGCCACTGCGGCGACGATGACCGCCGCAACCAGCCGCCGGTCAGCCCTGCCAGCCGCCGGTCGCACCCTTGTACGTGCCGCCGAAGAGCGCGAGCGGCGTCCGCAGGAGGATCTTGAGATCGAGCGCCGGCGAGCGATGGTCGACGTACCAGATGTCGAGCTCGATCCGCTCGATCCATGGCAGCGTCGCGCGACCGTGGATCTGCGCCCAGCCGGTGATGCCGGGCTTCACCTCGAGTCGTCGACGCTGACGCGGCGTGTACTGCTCGACCTGATAGCGGAGCGTCGGCCGCGGGCCGATGACGCTCATGTCGCCGCGGACGACGTTCCACAACTGCGGAAGCTCGTCGAAGGAAAGCTTCCGTAGCAGCGCGCCGACCCGGGTGATCCGGCGATCGCCCTTGTCGACGGCGAAGCCTGCGCCCTGATGCTCGGCGCCGACGATCATCGTCCGCAGCTTCAGGAGCTCGAAGTCCCGACCGTCCTTGCCCACGCGGCTCTGGCGGTAGAGCACCGGGCCGCCGTCCTCGAGCCTGACCGCGAGGGCGCTCAAGGCGAGCAGCGGCGACGTCGCGAGAAGTGCGGTGCCGG
Source organism: Actinomycetota bacterium (assembly GCA_040349295.1). GTDB lineage: Bacteria > Actinomycetota > Thermoleophilia > Gaiellales > Gaiellaceae > Palsa-739. Next base: position 1,177 of record JBEQUF010000195.1, read on the forward strand.
CGATCAACAGGTCGACCGACCGGTTCATGATCCAAGCATCACCCGCCGGGTTCTAGCAGGCGCCGGACTTGCCGTCGCGCGGAGAGTGTCAGGCTCAGGACGCGAGCCCGCGACGCGTGAGCGCCTCGGTCGCCTCGTCGAGGCGATCGACAGCCGTCTGGCCGGCGAGCCACCCGGCGAGCTCTCGCATCCCGTCGTCGAAGGCCACCTGAGCCTCCCACCCGAGAAGGCGCCTCGCGAGTGACGGATCGCCGAAGCAATGCCGGATGTCGCCCGCACGGAACTCGTTGCGGATCTCGGCCTCGATCGGCACGTCGAGCGTGCGCGCGAGCGTCGCCGCGACCTCGGCGACGCTCATGCTGCGCCCCGTCGCGACGTTGACTGCCGCGTCGTCGGCGGCGCCCGGCTCGAGCGCAGCGCGCACTGCCTCGGCGACGTCGGCGACGTGGACGAAGTCGCGACTCTGCCGCCCATCCTCGAACACGACCGGTGCCCTGCCGTTGAGCAATCGCGACGAAAAGATGGCGGCGACCCCGGTGTACGGATTCGAGAGCGCCTGCCGGGTGCCGTAGACATTGAAGAAGCGCAGCGCCGTCGCGGGGATCCCGTACGCGCGGCCGACGGCGAGCGTGAGCTCTTCGTGGTCGCGCTTCCCCACCGCGTATACGGACGTCGGCTGCAGCGGCTTCGTCTCGGGCGTCGGTCGCGGCTCGAGCGAAGCGCCGCACGACGGACAGTGCAGCTCCCAGTCGTGCGCCGCGAGCTGCTTCTCTGGGCGCGGCGGAGGTGCAACGTCAACGCCGTCGACCGGGCAGCGGTAGAGCCCTTCGCCGTAGATCGACATCGACGACGCGACGACGACCTTCTCGATCGAGTCCCGCACGCCGAGCACCTCTTCGAGCACGACAGAGGCACCGATCGCGTTGACCGAGGTGTATCGCTCGATCTCGTACATCGATTGACCGACACCGACCGCGGCCGCCAAGTGCACGACGCGGTCGACGCCCGCGAGCGCGCGTGCTACCGCATCGTGATCGCGTACGTCGGCGACGACCAGCTCGGCCTCGGCATCGAGATACGCCGGCGGCCCGTCGTGGACCTGCGGGTCGAGCGAGTCGAGGATGCGGACGCGGCATCCGTCGGCGAGCAGCTTGTCTACGAGGTGCGAGCCGATGAAGCCGGCGCCGCCAGTGACGAGGACATTCACGCTAGACGGCACCGCAGGAGCGTCCGAAGCACCCGCAGGCCGTCGACGGCGGTCAGCTTCTTCCCCTCCTCCCGACCGCGGGCAACGTACTCGATCGGCACCTCGTAGATCCGGATGCCGCGCCGCAGAAGACGAGCGGTGATCTCGGCCTCGATCGCAAACCCTCGCTCGCGGAGCTTCAGCGACCGGAAGAGCTCGGTCGACATCGCCTTGTGGCCGGTCATCATGTCCGAGATCCAGCTGTTGTAGATGACGTTCGCAGCCATGGTCACGGTCCTGTTGCCGACGACGTACCAGAAGCTGAACGCCGAGTGGGACTTGAACGCCCGCGTGCCGTAGACGACCTCCGCGCGCCCAGCACGAAGCGGATCGAGGAGGAGTGCGATGTCCCGCGGCTCGTACTCGAGGTCGGCGTCCATGACGGCGCTGTACTCGCCCTGCGCGTGCTCCAGGGCGGTGCGCAGCGCGGCCCCCTTCCCGCGGTTGCGATCGTGCTCGACGATCCGGACTCTGTCGGGCCACGTCCGCTCGCGCAGAAGCTCACGCGTACCGTCGGTCGATCCGTCGTCGACGATCAAGAGCTCGAGCGACCCTGTGATCTCCGCGGCGAAGACGCTCTCGACCGCGCGCTCGATCGTCGCGAGCTCGTTGTAGACGGGCATCAGAATCGACAGCTCGAGACTCATCTTGTCCCCTCCGCGGGCTCCCACGTTGCCGGCACACCGCGCCGTGCGTAGTTCCAGAGCGAGACGACGGTAGCCGACGTGACGAGCACGTAGTAGCGCGCGATTCCGACGCCGACTGCCGCGGCGAGCAGGAGGCCGAGCTGCAGGCCGAGCGCCACGTCGTAGATCGCGCCCTGCGACACGAGCGCGACGTTCGTGACGAGCGCGATCAGATGGAGGAGGCCGCTCGCGTACCGCAGGTGCCGGTGAGAGAGGATCTCGAGGAGGTAGACGGGGCGAAGCCTGCGGAGCATCCGCCCCTCGAAGACGATCGCCCAGCAGTGCTCGAACATGCGCACCTTGCGGCGGTACTCGTCCTCGTTGGTCGGCGTCGCCTTCTCGAACGCGTGGGCCTCGGGCTCGTAGATCGCACGCTTGCCGCGCTGCACCATCAAATAAGGGAACGAGAGGTCGTGCCCGAATCGCGGATCGACGTCGACGTACTCGCCACGGCGCACGGCATAGATCGAGCCGTTGCCCCCCGTGACCGAGTCGAGCCGGGACTCGTCGGCGCGCAGCCGGAGCTCGTACCGCCAGTAGACGCCCTCCTTGTTGCGGCCGTCCTCGTTCGTGATGTTCAGCCGTCCGCAGACGTATGCGACGTCCGGATCGGCGAAGTTCCGCACCAGTGCGCGCAGCGCGTCGGGCCGCCAGGTGCTGTTTGCATCCGTGAACGCGACGACGTCGGCGTCGACCTGTGCGACGGCGTTGTTCTGGGCCGCGACCTTTCCGCCGCGCGGGTTCCGGATCACGCGCACGCCACGGGCCGCGGCAAGCTCCTCGGTGCCGTCCGTCGAGGCATCCGAGGTCACGACGAGCTCGAGCCGGTCGGCTGGATAGTCGAGCGCGCCGAGATCGTCGAGGCGATGTTCGATGACCGCCGCCTCGTTGTGCGCCGTCACGACGACGGCGACGGTCGGCAGATATCCCTCGGACGCCGCGACCCGGCGTGTGCGGAGCCGTGCCCCTATGGCCGCTGCGAGCGGATAGGCGACGTGCGTCCAGACGATCGCAGCGGCGCAGGCCCAGAAGACGACTTCAACGACGGCCATCGGCGACCACCTCCCGGAGGAGCGCCCGGTAGCGACGGATCGCGACCTCCCGGTCCGCCTCCGCCGTCACATAGGCACGCCCGCGACGGCCCATCTCGTCGAGCTCGAGCTTGCCCTCGTACGCGTCTCGGATCGCCGCCGCGAGGAGCTCCGGGCGCCCGGGCGGGACGACGACGCCGCAGCCTGCCGCGCGGACGACCCCAGCCGTCTCGCTTTCGTCGTCGGCCGCTGCGATGACGGGGCGGCCGACGGCGAGGATTCCCGCGAGGCGGCTCGGGACGATGAACCCGGCGAGACCGTGAGCCAGGCCGACGACGTGCACGGACGCCGCTGACAGCGACTCCTGGAGGCGCTCTCGCGGCTGGTAATCGTGGAACTCGACCTGGTCGACCTCCAGGCGACTGGCGAGCGCCACGAGCTCGTCGTGGCGCGCCCCGCTCCCGATGATCACGATCCGGAGCTGCTCCAGATCGCGAAGGAACGTCGCGGCGCGGACGAGCGAGTCGAGATCCTGCGCATGGCCGACGTTGCCCGAGTGCATGACGACGAACCGACTCTCCAGCCCCTGCTCACGCGCCCACGCATTCTCCCCCTCGAGTGGCTGCAGCCGCGTGGTGTCGACCCAGTTTGGGATGACGTCGACCCGACCCGGATCGGCGCCCTTCTCGATCAGGCGGCTGCGCATCGTGTCGCCGATCGCGACAATCCGGTCGGCGCGTCGAACCCAGACACCGACGAGAACTCGGAGCAGCCCCACGACGAAGGGATTCGTCAGCCGCTTGAGCTCGACCGCGATCTCCGGGAAGACGTCCTGGGCGATGACGACGAGCGGAGCCCGGTGGCGGCGCGCGACGGCGAGTGCGGTGGCGCCGACCATCGGCGGGTCGGTCATGCAGAGGACGACGTCCGCGCGCCCTCCGGCCACAGCGGCACGAAACGACTCCGCCAGGTAGGTGACGTAGTTGGCGGCGCGCCCGCCGAGCGAAGCTCGATCGTAGGTCGCGGATGCGACGCGAACGATCCGAACCCCGTTGCGCATCTCGCCCGTCGGGAGGTTCTGTGCCGTACGGAGCCTGCCGGTCACGACAGTCACCTCGAAGTCGTCAGTGAGTGCCTCCACGAGCTCTGCAAGCAGGTGGGCAGTGGCCTCGACGCCCGGCCAGTAGTACTGGTTCATCACGAGTAGGCGCGGCTTCATCGCGTGGGCAAGGCTAACGTCATCCCATGCCGCGGACGCGCATCCTCTACGTCCACCATCGCGAGGACCTCGGCGGCGCCCCTCGGAGCCTGGCCGAGCTGATCGCACACCTCGACCACCGCTTCGAGCCCCACGTCTACGTGCCCCCGGGCCGTTCCGCAGAGCTGTTCGCACAAGCTGGCGCGGAAGTCCACACCGGGCCGGTGGCGATGTTCAGCCATTCCTGGGACAACCCGTATGCAGGTCTGCGCTGGCTGCTCATCGGTCGCGAGGCGGCGCGAGCACCTGCCCACATCCACCGTCTTGGCGGGCTGATGCAACGACATCGCTTCCCGATCGTCCACCTGAACGAAGCGCAGCTGCTCCCCGCCGCAGCAGTTGCAAAGCGTGCCGGCGCAAAGGTGGTCTGGCATCTTCGCTCATCGCTCGCAAGCAGTGGGGTGCTCAGACGACGTCTGGTGGCGAGGGCAATCGACCATTGGGGCGATACCGCAATTGCGATCGACGAGGATGTGGCGGCGTCGTTCCCGCTCCGCATCCCGCTACATGTGGTGTTCAACAGTGCCGAGGTGCCGATCGGGGCGCTCGACCGGCACACCGCGCGCGTCCGGATGGGCCTTCCTCCGGACGCCGACGTCGTCGTCGGCGCAGTCGGGCATCTCCGCAGGATCAAAGGCTGGGAAGACCTCGTCCGAGCGGTCGCGCTTCTCCCTGCCGAGCGCGTTCATCTGGTTTTCGTGGGTGGTGGAGTCCGCTCCGCATCGTTCTTCGCGACTCTCCGAGGTCGACTTCTTGCGGGCTTGGGACTGGCCGAGGACGAGGAGCGCGCCGCCCGCGCACTGGTCGTCGAGCTCGGCATTGCGAACCGCGTCTCTTTCGTGCCCTATGCCGACCACCTCGGCGCCGTCTACCCGGCATTCGACATCGTCGCGTTCCCGAATCGCGGAGTGGGAATCGGACGACCAGCGCTCGAGGGCGCGGCCTTCGGCGAGCC
>JBEQUF010000208.1:0-3752 GCA_040349295.1 Actinomycetota bacterium
GCTCTGCGACCTCGTCGTCGACCGCGACACGGCGGGCGCGCTGACCTCGATCGAGGAGCTGTCGGAGCAGGGACACGATCTCGGACGGCTCGTCACCGACCTGATCGAGCACCTGCGCCACCTGCTCCTCGTGCAGCACATGGGCGAGGTGCCCGAGTCGCTGCCCGTCACCGAAGAGGCACGGGAGCGGCTGCGCGCGCAGGCGAACCAGCTCGGCGAGCCGACGGTGATCCGCCTGATCGACCTGCTCGCCCTGGCCGTCGACGACATGCGCCAGGGCGCCGATCCGAGGCTGCCGCTCGAGCTCGCGTTCGTGAAGGTGACACGGCCGGCGGCCGACCTCTCGCGCGAGTCGATGAACTTCCGGCTCGAGCAGCTCGAGCAGCGCGGCCCGGTCGCGGCGCCGCCGCCCGCTGCTCCCGCCCAGGCTGCCGCCGCCGCGGCCGAGCCTGCCAAGCCCGCGCCGTCCGTGAGCGCGGCGCCGGGCATCGAGCTCGAGCAGCTGCAGGAGGCGTGGGCGCGGACGATCGTGCCCGCCGTCGCGGAGAAGTCGATCCCGACCTCGTCGCTCTTCGGCGAGGCGCGGCCCGCGCAGCTCAACGGCGACACGCTGACGATCGAGTTCCCGCCGAACGCCGACTTCCACCGCCGCCGCGCCGAGGATCCGAAGAACGCGACGCTCCTGCGCGATGCGCTCTACGAGGTGACCGGCCACCGGCTCGCGGTCGCGTTTGCGCTCGGCGAGGACGGCGACGATCTCGACCACGAGCACGGCAGCGAGGAGCCGGTCGGCGAGGAGCAGTTCCTCAAGCTGCTGAAGGAGACCTTCGACGCCCAGGAGCGGGAGACGGAATGAGCTTCGACATGAACAAGCTGATGCAGCAGGCCGCGCAGATGCAGAAGCAGGTGGAGCAGATGCAGGCCGAGGCGCAGAACGAGACCGCAGAGTCGTCGGTCGGCGGCGGCATGGTCAAGGTGACCGCGAACGGGGCCGGTCAGGTGCTCTCGATCACGATCGCGCCGGACGCGGTCGACCCGTCCGACGTCGAGGGCCTGCAGGACCTCGTGCTCGCCGGTGTCAACGAGGCGCTCCGCGCCGCGTCGGCGAAGGTCGAGGCGAAGGCCCAGCAGATGCAGAGCGAGCTGCTCGGCGGGCTCGGGCTGCCGGGCCTGTAGAGCCGTCCGCGGCTAGCGGCGCAACAGGCGCAGGACGCCGGAGCGCACCGCGGTCGCACCGAGCAGGACGACGATCGCCGCAAGCTCCGGGTCGAGCACGAAGACCCAGGCGGCGGGGTCGAAGAACGCGAACGGCGTCGCGATCAGCACGGCGACGGCCGCGAGCCAGAGCAGCCACGTCCGGAGCGAGTGCCTGCCGGCGAGGACCCGGAGGCCGACGAGGTGTCGCCGGAGCGCATCCATTGCCTGCGAGGGTAGCCGTGCCCGTCCGAAGCGGACGAGTACCCTCCGCAGGTGCTCAGCCCGTCGATCGACAACTTGGTGGCACAGCTGACGCGGCTGCCGGGGATCGGGCAGCGCACGGCGCAGCGGCTCGCGTTCCACCTCCTGCAGGTGCCGAAGCAGGAGGCGCTCGCACTCGCGGAGGCGATCGTCGAGGTGAAGGAGCGCGTGCGCTTCTGCCGCGAGTGCGGCAACCTCACCGAGGAGGAGCTCTGCGCGATCTGCCAGGACGCGCGCCGCGACCGGCACGTCATCTGCGTCGTCGAGCAGCCTGTCGACCTCCTCTCGCTCGAGCGGACGGCCGAGTTCCGCGGCCTCTACCACGTGCTCGGCGGCGCCCTCTCGCCGCTCGACGGCGTCGAGCCGGAGCACCTCCGGATCGACGAGCTGTTCGCGCGCGTCTCGCGCAACGGCGTCCAGGAGGTCGTGCTCGCCACGAATCCGAACATGACGGGCGAGGCGACGGCCGCCTATCTCGCCGACCGGCTCCGCGGCCGGGTGAAGGTGACGCGGCTCGCCAGCGGACTGCCCGTCGGCGGTGACCTCGAGTACGCCGACGAGGTCACGCTCGGCCGCGCGCTCGCCGGCCGGCGCGAGATGGCGTAACCGCGCCGGCGGCTCTGCCGTTCTCGGGGTGTCAACCCTCGACTCGAGGAGCGTCTTCATGGGCATCAGTGTCAGCCTGCTCTTGATCGCCGCCGGGCTCGTCCTGCTGATCGCGACGACCCTGAACGCGGTCGGCTGGATCCTGCTGATCGTCGGCGCGGTCGGGATCCTGCTCTCGATGATCTTCTGGTCGGCGTGGGGCGGCTTCGGCGGGGCGGCTCCCGCCGGGCGCCGGCGCACGACCGTGATCGAGGAATAAGGGGAAAACGCCGAGGCGGGCTCCACCTGGAGCCCGCCTACACTGGAGGCGTGACCAGCGCACCCTCCTTCGAAGCGGTCCCGGAAGTCTCGGTCGACGAGGCCCAGATCGATCAAGACTCGGGCGGGCCCGACCTGATCGTCATGAAGTTCGGCGGCACCTCCGTCGGCTCGACGCAGAAGATCAAGGAGGTCGCGCGGCGCCTCGTCGCCGCCCGCGAGTCCGGCCGTCGCGTCGTCGGCGTCCTCTCGGCGATGGGCGACACGACCGACGAGCTGATCCGACTCGCGCACGAGGTCTCCCCCTCGCCGCACCCGCGCGAGTACGACATGCTCGTCTCGGTCGGCGAGCGGATCTCGAACGCGCTCTGCGCGATGGCGATCCGGGACCTCGGCCACCAGGCCGTCTCGCTCACCGGCTCGCAGGCCGGGATCGTCACCGACACGACGCACGCCAAGGCGAAGATCGTCGAGGTGCGCGCGCGCCGCCTGCACGAGGAGCTCGACAAGGATCAGATCGTCCTCGTCGCCGGCTTCCAGGGCGTCTCGACCGAGCTCGAGGTGACGACGCTCGGCCGCGGCGGCTCGGACGCGACCGCCGTCGCGCTCGCGGCGGCGCTCGGCGGCGCCTGCGAGATCTACACGGACGTCGAGGGCGTGTTCACGGCCGACCCGCGGATCGTCCCCGACGCGCTGAAGCTGCCGACGATCTCGTACGAGGAGATGCTCGAGATGGCGGCGACCGGCGCACGGGTGATGATGGCGCGCTCGATCGAGATCGCCCGCAGCTACGGTGTTCCTCTCCACGTCCGCCACGCCCACGGCGACAGGGAAGGCACGTGGATCAGAGAAGAGGAGAATCTCGTGATCGAGAAGGCGATCATCTCGGGGGTCACGCACGACACCTCGGAAGCGAAGGCGACGGTGCAGCACGTCCCCGACCAGCCAGGCATCGCCGCGCGCGTCTTCCGCGCGCTCGCGGACGCCGGCGTCAACATCGACATGATCGTCCAGAACGTCTCCGAGGGCGGCACGACCGACATCTCGTTCACGCTCCCGAAGACCGACCTGCCCGCCGCGCAGCCGATCCTCGACGTGCTCGCGAGAGAGGTGTCCGCGAGCGGCGTCGCCTACGACGACGACATCGCGAAGGTGTCCCTCGTCGGCGCAGGGATGAAGAGCCATCCGGGCGTCGCGGCCGACATGTTCGAGTCGCTCGCCGACGCAGGGATCAACATCGAGATGATCACGACCTCGACGATCCGCGTCTCGTGCGTCGTGCGCGCGTCCGACGTCGAGCGCGCCGTGCAGGCAGTGCACGAGCGCTTCCGCATGTTCGCCGAGGAGCGCGTTGGCGAGCTTCGCCGTCATCGGCGGCACCGGCGCGGTCGGGACGATCACGCTGAAGCTCCGGCGTGAGCGCGGCCACG
>JBEQUF010000217.1:0-3475 GCA_040349295.1 Actinomycetota bacterium
CTCCTCGCCGTAGACACGGCCGACCTTGTCGTCGTCGTAGGTGACGAGCTTCATCTCGGCGGCAACCCTAGCGTCACGCTGTCAGGAGATCGTCTGCGACCGCTTCGAACGCTCGGCTGTAGCGGGGGTCGCGCTCGCCTGCCGCGCGCCTGCGTGCATGCTCGGCGAGCCAGCGCCGGTCGTCGGGTGCGAGCTGGTGGAGGTGATGGGCGATCTGCTGCAACGGCTCGAGCGGCGGATCGTCCGCGACGACCTCGAACCAGGCGACGAGATCGAGGATGGCGTCGGCGAGGATCTCGTTCACGCGACGCCACAGACCGCCATCGCGACGCGCGCGTAGACCTCGGCCGTCTTGACGAGCCCGTCGATGTCGAGGTTCTCGCCCTTCTCGACGTCCATCAGCCCGGTCGACGTGCCGTAGTTGACGGTCGGCACGCCGTAGCGCGTCAGCGCGCTCGCGTCGCTGAACCAGCGCGTCACGTCGCGCTCGGGCACGCCGCCGAAGACCTCGGCGTGGCACGCGTCGATCGCGGCGACGATCGGATGGCCTTCCTCGATCTCGGCGCCCGGAGCGGTGACGTAGACCTCGCCCTCGATCTCCCAGCCGGGATGCGCGTCGGCCAGCGAGCGGACGAACTCGAGCACCTCGCGACGCGCGACGCCCATCGGCTTGGTCGGCGGGACGCGGACGTCGAGGAAGATGTCCGTGTGGTGCGGCGTGCGCGAGACGCGCCAGCCGAAGCCGCCCTCGATCGCGCCGACGTTGACGATCGCCTTCGCACCGCGGTACGCGTTCGACTCGTCGTTCTCCCAGGTCGGGATCCACTCGCGGATCGCGGCGAGCAGCTCGTGTGCGCGGAGGATCGAGTTCTGCTCCTGCTTCCCTTCGCTGAACGCGGTGTGGATGAAGTTCCCGTGCACGCGGACGCGCAGCCAGAGCGCGCCGAAGTGGCCGAGCACGACCTTGCCCTCCGTCGGTTCCCCGAGCAGGCACATGTCGGCGACGCCGCCGTGCGACACGAGGTAGCGCGTGCCGGCCGCATAGCCGCGGTACTGCGCACCCTGCGCGTCGCCGTACTGCGTCTTCTCGATCTCGCCGGCGACGGCCGCGATCAGGACGTCGCCCGCAAGTCGCACGCCCGCGTCCTGCAGCGCATGGACGGCCTCGACGTAGCAGGCGAGCGCGCCCTTCATGTTCGAGATGCCGAGCCCGTACAGCCGGCCGTCCTCGACGAACGCCTTGGGCTGGAAGCCCGGCACGCCGCGCAGCCACGGCTCGCGGCCCGAGTACGAGGTGTCCATGTGGCCGTTGAACATGAGCGACGGCCCGCCCCCGGCGCCGCGCCACGTCCCGAGCGCGTTCGCCCGGCCCTCCTCGACCTGCTGCCACTGCGTCTGCAGGCCGAGCTCGCCGTACAGCTCGACCATCAGGCGCGCCATGTTCTCCTCGTCGCCCGTGAAGCTGTGGACGTCGATCATCCGGCTCGCCGTCTCGACGAGCCGGTCGCGGTCGACGTTCATGCGCGGAAGTGCGGCAGAACCGACTCGCCGAAGAGCTTGATCTGCTCGAGCCGGTTCGCACCCCAGAGCTCGAGCATGATGTGCGTGCAGCCCGCGTCGCGGTACTCCTCGATCGCGGCGATGCAGTCGCTCGGCGTCCCGGCGATCGGCCGGCACTTGTCGAGCAGCGCGTCGCTCACCGCCGCCTTCGCGGCGAGGCGCCCGCCCTGCTCCATCGCGTCGGCGACCGGGCGGATCTCGTCCTGCTCGATGCCGGCGAGGTCGAGCAGCGTGTCGGCCGAGCCCTGGATGTTCTGCACCTTGTTCGCGAGGTACATGCCGGCGATCTCGCGCGCGCCGTCGCGGCCCTGGTCGCGGTCGTCGGGATGGATCGAGGCGACGATCGTGCAGCCGAGGTCGATGTCGGCGCCGTTCAGGTTCTCCTTCGTGTAGCGGACGAAGGCCGGCGTCGTGATCGACGGCGTCAGACAGCCGTCGGCGATCTCGCCGGCGAGCGCCTGCATCTTCGGCGCCGTCGCGGCGACGTAGAGCGGCGGCACCTCGCGCGTCGAGTGCGCGTCGGCCGCGAGCGCCGGCACGTCGGCGCTCCACGTGTCGCCGTCGTAGTCGAACCGCTCGCCGGAGAGGACGCCACGCGCGATCGTGACCGCGTCGCGCATCGGACCGAGCGTCTTCTTCGTCTGCGTCTTCGTGTTGTTGAGGAAGATCTTCGACGTCCCGAAGCCGAGGATGAACCGGCCCGGGCCGGCCGCCTCCTGCACGACGCGCGCGTCCATCGCGGCCTGGACGGGATGCCGCGTCGACGCGGCGATGATCCCCCAGCCGATCGTCAGCCGCTTCGTCTCGCGCCCCATCAGCGCGGCGACGCCGGTCGACGAGCGAGCCTCCATCCCGTGCTTCCGCCACCACGGGTACGCCTCGGCGAGCCAGATGGTGTCCATCCCCGCCTCGTCCATGGCGCGCGCCGACGCGAGCATCTCGTCGAGCGGCTCCATCGTCAGCTGCATGACGCCGATCCGGAGGTCCGGCATCAGGCGTTCGCCGCGAGCGTTTCCTGCACGCGCTTGTCGAGCGCGCCGAGCACGTGCTGCACCTGCTGGTTGACGATCGGCTGCAGGACCCGCTGGCCCATCGACGCGACCGGCCCGGCGAGCTTGACGTCCGCCGCCCAGTGCATCTTCGTGCCGCCGTCGGCGTCCGCGAGCTCGAACTTCGTCTCCATGTTCATCATCGCGCCGACGCCCTGGCCCTTGATCTGCATGACGGCCATCTCCGGCTCGCGCTCGTCGGTCTTCTCCATGTCGACCTTCATCTTCAGCCCGCCGAGGCCGAGCGGGATCTTCACGTTCGCCGTCCAGCGGCGGTCGTCGTGCACGTCGAAGCTCTCGACGCCCGGCATGATCGACGCCATCGCCGCCGGGTCGTTCAGGACCTGCCACACGGTCTGCCGCGGTGCGGCGAACGTGCGCTCACCATCGACGTTCACGCTTCGGTGACCTCCACGATGTCGGTGCGCGGGGAGTTCACGAGCTCCCAGACGCGCTTGTACGGGTTCCAGCTGTCGTAGACCACCGCGCCGGTCGCGTCCTGGATCGCGGCGCACACGGCGTGGATGCCGGCGCCGCCGCCCTCGCCCATCCCCTTCGTGCCGAGCGGCGTGAACGGCGACGGGCTCTCGATCGAGCCGGTCGCGAGCGGCGGCATGTCCATCGCGTGCGGGACGTGGTAGTCGTAGAAGTTCGGCGTCAGGAGGTTGCCCTCGTCGTCGTACTCGAACGCCTCGTGCAGCACGGCGCCGAGCGCCTGCGCGGTCGCGCCCATCACCTGGCCCTCGACGATCTGCGGGTTGATGCGGATCCCGCAGTCGTCCACCGCCGCGTAGTCGACGACCTCGTAGTGCCCGGTCTCCGGGTCGATCTCGACGACGGCGACGTGGATCTGCGCCGCGTAGGTG
>JBEQUF010000237.1:0-4377 GCA_040349295.1 Actinomycetota bacterium
GTCCTCGAAGTCAACCCCCTCGACGTCGGGATTCGGCGGGAAGCCGCGCCGGTTCGGGACGACGAGCTCGAAGCGCTCGGCCAGCGGGCGCTGCGCCGCCCAGGTGACGTCGCCGTTCGCCACCGAGCCGTGGACGAGGAGAATGCGCGCCCGAGCCACGGGTCCGATCGTACAAACTCGCTCCAAAATGCGGCATCTGACGCTAACCGCGTGTTACAAGCGCGCGCTTCGAAACTGCTAATCTCGCCCGGCTGATGCAGGCTGCGTCCAAAGGCACCTTCGACCCGGCGGGGGCCGGAGGCGTCCTGCTTTCGGCACTTGTTTTCTGCATCGGCCTCGGCGTGCTCGTCGGCTGGGCGGTCGGCAGCGCCGGCATCGGCGCGCTGATCGGCGCAGTCCTGGGGATCCTCGCCGGGATCGGCGCGGTCTACAAGCGGTACGGCCACACCCTGGGATGAGAGCTGCCATCTTCGACAACCCCCGCCCGGAGCCCGGGCACCTCATGCCTGCGCTCGGCAGCGGCCTCGTCGTGCTGCTGGCGCTGCCGGTGTTCATCGTCGCCGGCCTGCCGGTCGGCGGCTGGGCGCTCGCGGCCGTGATCTGGGCCGCCGTGCACGCGATCGACGCCTACCTGCATCACGCACGCGCCGGACGGGCTACGCTCGCCGCCGGTTTGCAGGCGTTCGGACTCTTCTTCAAGCTCATCGGGCTGCTCGTCGTGCTGATCGCGGCGCTCGCCGCGTCGCCGCATCTCGCGGTCGCGGCGGCGGTGACGTACGCGCTCGCGTACACGTTCGAGCTCGGGCTCAGCCTCGTCGGCTACTTCGGGGCGGAGTCGAAGGCGGGGGCGGAGTGAAGTACCGCGTCCTCGCCGTGCTCGTGCTCGCGCTCGCGGCCCCGCAGGCGGCGTTCGCCCGCGGGACGTTCGACCCCTCCAAGGAGTTCGAGCAGCACGACTGGATCCCGATCCACCTCGGCCCGCTGAACCTCTCGATCACGAAGGCCGTCGTCTACCTCCTGATCGGCGCCGGCCTGACGATCCTGCTCGGCCTGACGCTGATGCGGGTGCGGATGCCGGGCCGCCGGCAGGCGGTCGGCGAGATGATCTACGACGTCGCGCAGACCCAGGTCGCGGAGCAGGGGCTCCCGCACAAGGCGATCAGTCGCTGGTTCCCCTACGTGGCGACGCTGATGCTGTTCATCTGGACGGTGAACATGCTCGGCTTCATCCCGCTGCCGCTGACGGGCGAGACCTACCACCACGTCCCGGTCTGGGGCATCTACGCGGCGACGTCATCGATCTCGGTCACGCTCGCGCTCGCCCTGCTGACCTTCCTCTTCACGCACTACGAGGGGATTCGCTGGAACGGGCCGGTCAAATACTTCAAGAGCTGGATCCCCGAGGTGCCGAAGGCGATCCTGCCGCTGATCGTGCCGCTCGAGATCCTCGGGCAGTTCATGCGGCTGATCTCGCTGAGCATCCGACTCTTCGCGAACATGCTCGCGGGCCACATGCTCATCCTCACCTTCATCGGGCTCATGTTCGTGCTCGAGAACGTGTTCCTGGCCGTGATCGTCGTCCCGGCCGCGACCGCCTTCTACATCTTCGAGGTCGTGATCGTCGTCTCGATCCAGGCCTTCATCTTCGCTGCTCTGTCTGCCATCTACATCGGCTCGGCGATCGAGCCGGAACACTAGGAAGGGGAACCTGACCATGCTGCACACCGTCATCGCCGCCACCTCGGGCGACGTGACCAAGGCCGGGAAAGCGATCGCGCTGGCCCTCGGTATCGGTCTCGGCTCGCTCGGCGCCGGCATCGGCATCGGCAACATCTTCGGCTCGATGATCCAGTCGGTCGCCCGCCAGCCGGAGCTGCGCGGCGAGCTGCAGGGCATCCAGTGGCTCGGCTTCGCACTCACCGAGGCGGTCGTGTTCTACGGCCTCATCGGCGGACTTCTGGCGTACGTCCTCGTCTGATGCTCGCCAGCAATGCCCTGATCCAGGTCACGCCTGGGCTGATGATCTGGACGATCGTCGCGTTCCTGATCACGCTCTTCGTGCTCAAGCGCTACGCGTTCGGTCCGATCCAGAAGATGATCGACGACCGTCGCGAGACGATCGCGCGCTCGATCCAGGAAGCCGACCATGCCCGTGAAGAGGCTCGCAACCTGCTCGAGGAGCACCGCAAGCTGATGCACGAGGCGCGCGGCGAGGCGGAGGCGATCATCGCCGAGGCGCGGAAGACGCGTGACGCGATGGAGACGCGGATGCGCGAGGAGACCGAGGCCGAGCGGCAGCGCCGGCTCGAGGAGACGCGGCGCGAGATCGCCGCCGAGACCTCTCGGGCGCTCGAGCAGATCCGCGCCGAGGTCGCCGATCTCACGCTCGAGGCGACGTCGATCGTCGTCGGCCGCAAGCTCGACGCCGACCGCGACCGCGAGCTGATCAGCGAGGCGATCGGCTCGCTCGACTTCTCCCGGCTCGAGGACGCGAGATAGCCGCACCGCACCGCATCTACGCCGAGGCGCTCTTCGGCGCGGCGAAGGACGCCGGCCGGCTCGCGCAGGTGCACGAGGCGCTGTCGGACTTCGCGGCGGCCGTCACCTCGACGTCCGAGCTGCGCACCGTCCTGCGGAACCCGCAGCTCGAGCCGCAGGCGAAGGCCGGGATCCTCGCGGATCTGGCCGGCGACGAGGACGTGCTGTTCCGCAACTTCCTGCAGGTCGTGGCGGAGAAGGGCCGGGCGGGCGAGCTCGAGGACATCGCCCGCGAGTTCGAGCGGCTGATGGCGCGCGAGGAGCGCCGCCTCACCGTCGAGCTGGTCACAGCCCGGGAGCTGACCGACGAGGAGGCAGAGCAGATCATCGGCCAGATCGAGGGAGCGTCCGGCCGCAAGGTGGAGGCGAGCAGGAGCGTCGACCCGGGCCTGATCGGCGGCTTCGTGCTGCAGGCGGGCTCGTATCGCGCCGACGCGAGCGTGCGCGGAAGACTTGAACGACTGAGACAAGAACTGGTGAGGAGCTGAGGACACGGTGAAGCTGCGCCCTGAAGAGATCACGTCGATCCTGCGTGCCCGGATCGAGCAGTACGACGTCGAGACCGATCTCGCGGAGGTCGGCACCGTCCTGCAGGTCGGTGACGGCATCGCCCGCGTCTACGGTCTCGAGAACTGCGTGGCGATGGAGATGCTCGAGTTCGAGCACGGCGTCGTCGGCCTCGCGTTCAACCTCGAGGAGGACGACGTCGGCGTCGCGCTCTTCGGCGAGTGGGAGAAGCTCGAGGAGGGCCAGCCCGTGCGGCGCTCCGGCAAGGTCGCGAGCGTGCCGGTCGGCGAGGGCCTGCTCGGCCGCGTCGTCGACCCGCTCGGCAACCCGCTCGACGGCAAAGGCCCGATCGAGGCGTCCGAGACGCGCCCGCTCGAGTTCAAGGCGCCGGGCGTCATCGCCCGCCAGCCGGTGAAGGAGCCGCTGCAGACCGGCATCAAGGCGATCGACTCGATGATCCCGATCGGCCGCGGCCAGCGCGAGCTGATCATCGGCGACCGCTCGACCGGCAAGACGGCGCTGCTGATCGACACGATCCTCAACCAGAAGAACACGGACGTGCATTGCATCTACGTCGCGATCGGCCAGAAGGAGTCGACGGTCGCCGCGATCTACGAGCGCCTCCGCGAGGCGGGCGCGATGGAGTACACGACGATCGTCTCCGCGGCCGCCTACGAGGCCGCGCCGATCAAGTGGATGGCGCCGTTCGCCGGCGCCGCGATGGGCGAGTACTTCCTGTTCAACGGGAAGCACGCGCTCGTCATGTACGACGACCTCACGAAGCAGGCGGACGCGTACCGCCAGCTCTCGCTGCTCCTGCGCCGCCCGCCGGGCCGCGAGGCGTTCCCGGGCGACGTCTTCTACCTGCACTCGCGGCTGCTCGAGCGCGCGTGCAAGCTGAACGACGAGCTGGGCGCCGGCTCGCTGACCGCGCTGCCGGTGATCGAGACGCAGGCCGGCGACGTGTCGGCGTACATCCCGACGAACGTCATCTCGATCACGGACGGGCAGATCTTCCTGCAGTCCGACCTCTTTTTCTCGGGCGTCCGCCCGGCCGTGAACGTCGGCATCTCGGTGTCGCGCGTCGGCGGCAACGCGCAGACGAAGGCGATGAAGGGCGTCGCCGGCCGCCTGCGCCTCGACCTCGCGCAGTTCCGCGAGCTGGAGGCGTTCGCGCAGTTCGGCTCCGACCTCGACCGCGCGACGCAGCAGGCGCTGACCCGCGGCGAGAAGATGGTCGCGACGCTCAACCAGCCGCAGTACGACCCGTGGCCGGTCGAGGAGCAGGTCGTCGCCATCTACACCGGCATCAACGGCTTCCTCGACGACATC
>JBEQUF010000248.1:0-6553 GCA_040349295.1 Actinomycetota bacterium
TTGTTTAGATGTTTGAGTAGTATGTTGCCCTGCTCGATCTCGCCGGCGCCGGCCGCTACACGGTGCGCGCGTACCGCCGCGCCGCGGAGCTCGTCCGCGAGACGCGCGCACCGGTCGAGGAGCTCGTCCGGGCCGGCCGGGCGCGCGAGCTGCGCGGCATCGGCCCGGGGATCGAGCGGCGGCTGCAGGAGCTCGTCGAGACCGGCCGCCTCGCCGAGCTCGACGAGCTCGAGCGCGAGGTCGAGCCGGCACTCGTCGCGCTCGCTCGCCTGATCGGCATGTCGACCGAACGGCTCGTCGCCGTCGGGAAGGCGCTCGGCATCCGCACGGCCGACGAGCTGCGCGCGGCGGCGGCGGCCGGCCGGCTGCGCGAGGTCAAGGGGATCGGGCCCTCGACGGAGCAGAGGATCGTCGCCGGGCTCGCGCAGTCCCGGCCACAGGCGCGGCGCGGCTTGACGCTCGACCGGGCCCGCGCCCTCGCGGCGTCGGTCGCGGCCGAGCTCGACGGCGTGGTCGCCGGCGAGGTGCGCCGCTGGCGGGATCTCGTGCACGAGCTCGCGATCGTGACCACGAGCGCGCCCGATCTCGACGCGGCCCCGTCACTCGTCGCAGTCGTCGAGCCGAACGTCGCGGTCACGGTCGAGGGAGTCCCCGTCGCGATCACCGTCGCCGAGCCGGGCGCGTTCGGGACGGCGCTCCTGCGGGCGACCGGCTCGCCGGCGTACGTCGCGTCGCTCGGCCCCCTGCCCGACGCACCGACCGAGGAGGCGGTCTACGCCGCCCTCGGCCTGCCGTACGTCCCGCCGGAGCTACGCGAGGCGCCGGTCGGCGAGCCGCCGGTGCTCGTCGAGCCCGCCGACGTCCGCGGCGACCTGCACACCCACACGACCTGGTCGGACGGCAAGGCGTCGGTGCTCGAGATGGCCGAAGCCGCGCGTGCCCGCGGCTACGAGTACCTCGCGATCTGCGACCACACGCCGAACGTGCGTGTCGTGCCGGGCCTCGACGCGGACGGGTTGCGCCGCCAGGCCGAGGAGATCGCCGCCGTGAACGAGATCGTCGCGCCCTTCCGGGTCCTGCGCGGCACCGAGTGCGACATCCGCCGCGACGGATCGCTCGACCTGCCCGACGACGTGCTGGCCGAGCTCGACTGGGTGCAGCTGTCCCTGCACGCGGGACAGCGCGAGGACGCGGAGCTCCTCACCCATAAGGTCGTCGAGGCGATGCGACACCCGGCGGTGCGCTGCCTCTCGCATCCGAAGGGCCGGATCATCAACCGCCGGCCGCCGAACGCCCTGCAGCTCGAGCGGGTGCTCGAGGTGGCGCTCGAGACGGGCGTGGCCATCGAGACGAACGGCCTCCCGGACCGGCTCGATCTCCGGGACGAGGAGGTCCGGCTCTGCGTCGAGGCCGGCGTCCCCGTCGTCTGCTCCACCGACGCGCACTCCGTCCGCGGGCTCGAGAACATGCAGCTGGCCGTCGCGACGACGCGTCGCGGGTTCGCGACGGCGGCCGACGTGCTCAACACGCGCCCGCTGGACGAGATACTTCGGCGATGAGGATCGTCGCGACGCACGAGCTGCCCGGCCCGGCCTGGGCGAGGCTCCCGGACGGCGTCGTCGTCGGGCGTATCGAGGACGCGGAGATCCTCATCGGCATGAACGAGCCGGTGCCGTTCGACGCGATGCCGTCGTTGCGGCTCGTCGCGAACTTCAGCGTCGGCTACGACGCGATCGACGTCGCCGAGTGCCGGCGCCGCGGCATCGTGCTGACGAACACGCCCGGCGTGCTCGACGCCGCCGTCGCCGACCTGACGTTCGCGCTGATCCTCGCCGCGCGGCGGCGACTCGTCGAAGGCGACATGCTCATTCGGCGCGGCGAGTGGAAGGCGCCGGAGTTCCTCGGGCGCGAGGTGAGCGGCACGACGCTGGCGATCGTCGGCATGGGCCGCATCGGCTCCGTCGTCGCCCGGCGGGCAGCCGGCTTCGACATGCACGTCGTCGAAGTGACGTCGCGGTCGGGCAACCTCGACGACGCGTTGCGCGCCGCCGACGTCGTCTCCGTGCACACGCCGCTGAACGACGCGACGCGCGGGCTCATCTCGCGCGAGCGGCTCGCGCTCCTGCAGGACGGGGCGACGTTCGTGAACACGGCGCGGGGCGCGGTCGTCGACGAGGACGCGCTCGTCGACGAGCTCGTCTCCGGCCGGATCGGAGCGGGGCTCGACGTCTTCGTGCACGAGCCGCACGTCCCGGAGCGGCTCTACGGCCTGCCGAACGTCGTCCTCGCACCGCACATCGCGAGCGCGACCGTCGAGACGCGCGAGGCGATGGCGAGCCTCGTGGTCGACAACGTCCTCGCGTTTCTGGCGGGGCGACCGTTGCCGACCGAGGTCGCATGATCCGTGCGCTCGGGCGCCTTGCGGCAACGGCTCGAGGCCACGGTCTCGGGGCGCCGCTTCGCGTCGTACGCGACACACTCGATCGTCTGTTCATAGCCATCGGTTGGACACCACTGCGCGTCTCGGTCGACGGGTTCGTGCTCGGTGGCTTTCTGCGGCATCGCAGCTTCCTTGCCGGTCTGGACGACGGCTACGAGCCATTCCTGCGCGAGCTCTTCGACGACGCCGCGGCGACCGCCGACCTCATCATGGACGTCGGATCCCACACCGGTCTCTATGCGCTGGTCGCGAGCCGGACGAGCCCGGACCTCCGCGTCATCGCGATCGAAGCCGACCCCTACAACAGCGCTGCTCTTCGGCGTAACGTCCGCGGGACTGGAGTCGAGGTCG
Organism: Actinomycetota bacterium; assembly: GCA_040349295.1. GTDB lineage: Bacteria > Actinomycetota > Thermoleophilia > Gaiellales > Gaiellaceae > Palsa-739. The sequence continues at coordinate 2,792 of JBEQUF010000248.1, forward strand.
TGGCCAAGGCTGTCTCCGACCGCGTCGGCCGATCGACCTTCCGCCAGAACCTCGGCACGATCGGCAGCTCACTGGTCGAGCGACCGGGCACGGGGCCGCTTCGCATGCTCGAGGTCGAGACAACGACGATCGACACCATCGCCGCCGATGCCCGTTCGATCGTGCTCAAGCTCGACGTGGAAGGCGCGGAGATTCCAGCACTCGCCGGAGCCGTCGACACGATTCGAAGAGCGGAGCGGGCAACGCTGTTCGTCGAGCTGAACCCCCGGGCGCTCGCAGCGGCCGGGAGCACCGGCGCCGACCTCGTGCGAGTGCTCCGCGAGCTCGAGCTCGACGTGTGGTTCATCGACGAGAGCCGGCGCGCGCTGATCAAGCCGCTCGACCTACAGCGGAAGGGGAATCTGCTGGCGAGGAAGCGCGCCTAGTAGGCGCCGGGGCGACCGGCGGCGATCCAGTCGCGCACCTCGAACCAGTGGGAATGCTTGAGCGCCTCGGCGACCTGCTCGTCCGTGTGCGCGGCATAGAAGACGTTGTGGTCGAGGTCGCAGCAGATCGCGACGTCCGACAGGTTGACGGCCGGGATCTGCATCAGCGCGTCCGCCGGCAGCTGCGCCTCGGCGACCGTGTAGTGCTTGAACTGGAGCTCGGGTGCGAGCTCCATCAGATCCGGCCAGTCGGGACAGGTGCGCGAGCTCATGCCCGCCCCAATTCGGCGGCGGGCAGCCAGCGTCCTTCCATGCGGACGAGCCCGCGACTCTCGTCGGCCGGATAGACGACGAAGACGCTCGCGTCGTCGAGCGAGTGGTACTGCGTCTCTCCCGACTCGTCCGCGAGATCGAGGCGGAGATGCAGCCGCCCGTCTGCGAACGGCGGCCGGTCGGCGCGGAAGCGCAGCGGCAGCGACCGCGTCGCCTCCGTCCACCCGAGCTCCGCGGTCGAGAGATCGCCGCCCGCGACGAGCACGCCCGCGTCGTCGCGCAGCTCCCAGCTGAGCCTCGGCGCCGGAATCGCCTCGTCGGCTGCGATGTCGAGCGCGAGCGTGAACGCCTCGCCCGCGAGCAGCTGCGGCCGCTCCTCGCCGTCGGCGCCGAGCAGCCGGACGTGCTCGACGCGGGCCACCTCGCCGCCCCACTCCTTCAGCCCCGCGGCCCGCTCTTCCGGGTTGCGCTCGCCGGCGAGCAGGCGGCGGTACGCGATGATCGCGTCGTGCGTCGGCCCGTCGAACGCGACGAGTCCGTCCTTCAGCAGCACGGCGCGATCGCACAGGCGCTCCACCGACGCGGCGTCGTGCGAGACGAAGACGATCGTGCCGCCGCGCTGCTTGAACTCGAAGATCTTGCCGAAGCACTTGCGCTGGAACGCCTCGTCGCCGACCGCGAACACCTCGTCGAGCAGCAGGACGTTCGCCTCCAGGTTCGAGGCGATCGCAAACCCGAGGCGCATGTACATCCCCGACGAGTACGTCCGCACCGGCAGGTCGATCGCATCCTCGAGCCCGGCGAACGCGACGATCTCGTCGAACTTCTCGCGGATCGTCGTGCGGGTGAGGCCGTGGATCGAGCCCTGCAGGAAGACGTTCTCGCGGCCCGTCAGATCGGGATGGAAGCCGGCGCCGAGCTCGAGCAGCGCGCCGACGCGGCCGCCGACCGCGACGCTCCCGGACGTCGGCTTGATGATCCCCGAGAGCAGCCGCAGCAGCGTCGACTTGCCGGAGCCGTTGCGTCCGACGAGACCGATCGCGCTGCCCGGCTCGACGGCGAACGAGACGTCGCGCAGCGCCCACACGTCGGAGCCCCGCGTCGCGCCGCGCGCGACGAGCAGATCCTTCAGCGCCCGGTTCTCGCGCGCGTAGACGCGGAACCGCCGAGCGGCGTGCTCGACGATGATCTCCCCGTCTCTCACGATCCCAGCGTACGCCGGACGATCCCGGCGAGCGTCCTGATCATCGCGGGGGAGTCGTTCGGCATCTCGATCCGCGACAGCTCGAGGCCGAGCTCGGTGGCGAGGTCCTGCGCCTCCACGTCGATGTCCCAGCGGATCTCGAGATGGTCCGAGATGAAGCCGACCGGGCACACGAGCACCTTCGTCACGCCCTGCCGGTGCAGGTCGCGCAGGTGGTCGAGGATGTCGGGGCCGAGCCACGGCTCGCCGGTCGGCGACTCGCTCTGGAACGAGAACGACCAGAGCCGCCCGATCGCCGCGCGCTCTGCGACGAGCCGCGCGGTCTCGAGCAGCTGATCCTTGTACGGATCGCCCATCGCGACGATCCGTTCGGGCAACGAGTGCGCTGTGAAGACGACGTGCGCATCCGCGCCCCGCACCTTGTCGGCGAGGAGATCGACGAAGTTCGGCTCGTCGTGCCACGACTCGACGAAGCGCAGCTTCGCCGCGTTCGAGCCGAGCGCCTGCTCGAGCTGCTCGCGGTAGCCCTTGATCGACAGCGCGCTGTAGTGCGGCGCGAGCACGAGTCCGACGATCCGGTCCGCGTCGCGTGCGCGCTCCGCCGCGTCGGCGATGCGCGGCGTCCAGTGCTTCATCCCCGTGTACACGGGCAGTTGCAGCTCGCGCTCGAGCCCCGCACGCGTCGACTCCGTGATCAGGTTGAGCGGGTTCGACTCCTCGACGCCGAGGCGGCGATAGCGCTCGACGAGGTCGGCGAGGTGCTCCGGCGCGATCGGGCGGCCGCCGCGGATGTCGGCGTAGTAGGCCGGGACGTCGACGATCCGCTCGGGCGACCCGTACGCCATCAGGACGACCGCGTCGCTCATACCGGCACGCCCTGCACGAGCCGCGCCAGCTCCGTGAGCACGCCCGGGTCGGTTGCGGGCAGGACGCCGTGTCCGAGGTTGAAGACGTGCGAGCGGTCGGCGCCGGCACGCAGCACGGCGAGCGCCGCCGGCTCGAGGCGCTCCCACGGCCCGAGCAGGAGCGCCGGCTCGAGGTTGCCCTGCACGGCGCGGTCGGCAGGCGCCGCCGCGAGCGGCAGCCGCCAGTCGACGCCGATCACGTCGCCGCCGGCGCGGGCGAGCGCCTGCAGCAGCTCCTCCGTCGCCCCCGTCCCGAAGTGAATCGTCGGCACGTCGACCGCGGCAAGGATGCGCGCGGAGTACGGCGCGACGAACTCCTCGTAGTCCTGCGTCGAGAGGGCGCCGACCCACGAGTCGAAGAGCTGGATCACGTCGGCGCCGGCGTCGGCCTGCGCACGGACGTACCGGGCGAACTGCTCGGCGAGCACGTCGAGCAGCGCATGCCAGGTCTCAGGCTCGCGGTACATCAGCGCCTTCGTCTTCGCGAAGTCGCGGCTCGGCTTCCCCTCGACGAGATAGCCGGCGACCGTGAACGGGCCGCCGCAGAAGCCGACGAGCGCCTTCTCCTCCGCAAGCTCGCGGCGGACGATGCGGATCGCGTCGAGGATCTCCGCCTGCGGCTCGGTCGCCGACAGCCGGTCGACGTCGGCGCGCGAGGCGATCGGCTGCGCGACGACCGGACCGACGCCCTCGACGAGCTCGACGCCGATGCCCATCCCGAGCACAGGCGACACGATGTCGGCGAAGAGCACGGCGGCGTCGACGCCATGCCGCTCGACCGGCTGCAGCGTCACCTGCGCACAGAGCTCCGGCGTCTCGGCCACCTCGAAGAACGAGTGCCGCTCGCGGATCGCGCGGTACTCGGGCAGCGACCGGCCGGCCTGGCGCATGAACCACACGGGGACGCGCTCCGTCGGCTCACGGCGCGCGACGCGCACGAGAAGCGGGGCGGTCA
>JBEQUF010000250.1:0-3989 GCA_040349295.1 Actinomycetota bacterium
GCTACGAGGGCGGGATTAGAACTCGATGAGTATGCGGCTCGTCGGCGCGGCGTTCGCAGCCGTCGCCCTCCTCGCGTCGGCGCATCGCGCCGCCGCGCCGGTGCGGTACGTCGCGTACCTGCCCGCGGGCTATGCGACGAGCGGGCTGCGCTACCCCGTCGTCTACTTCCTGCACGGGCTGCCCGCGACCGGCACGTCGTACCGGAGCATCGGCTGGCTCGAGCACGCCCTCGACGCGGCCGGCAAGCCGGCGATCCTCGTGGCGCCGCAGGGCGCGACCGAGCAGGACGCCGACCCGGAGTACCTCGGTCGCTGGGAGACGGCGATCGCGACGGAGCTGCCGCGGCTCGTCGACGCGCGCTACCGCACGATCGCGTCGCGCAGCGGCCGCGCGCTCGTCGGCGTGTCGGCCGGCGGCTACGGCGCGATGCACATCGCGTTCGACCATCTCGGCGAGTACAGCGCGGTCGAGAGCTGGAGCGGCTACTTCCATCCGACCGACCCGACCGGCGAGATGCCGCTCGACCTGGGCAGCGCCTCTCGCAACGCGGCGGCGAACGTCCACCGGCAGCTGGCGACGCTCGAAGGACGGCTCGACCGGGATCCGCTCTACATCGCGTTCTACATCGGCAAGGACGACACCTACACGCAGTTCGTGGCCGAGAACGAGACGTTCAACCAGGAGCTGTCGGCGGCCGGCATCGCCCACGTCTTCCGGCTGTATCCGGGCGGGCACTCGCAGTCGCTCTGGGCGGCCGAGGCCCCGGCCTGGCTGCGCCTGGCCCTGAACCATCTTTCTGCGGCGCGGTAGCCTTCCCGTGATGGCGACCCATGCGTCGAAGGCGACGACGATCGATCCTCGCGACTACCTCGCGATCGACGCGCTGCTGGACGACGAGGAGCGCGCGATCCGCGACACCGTGCGCCAGTGGGTGCGCGAGCGGATCCTGCCCGAGGTCGGCGAGTGGTTCGAGCAGGGCATCCTCCCGCGCGAGCTCGCGCAGGAGGTCGGACAGCTCGGCCTCTTCGGCATGCACCTCGACGGCTACGGGCTGCCGGGTGCGAGCGCGGTCGCCTACGGGCTGACGTGCATGGAGCTCGAGGCCGGCGACTCCGGCATCCGCTCGTTCGTCTCCGTGCAGGGCTCGCTCGCGATGTTCTCGATCTGGAAGTGGGGCTCGGAGGAGCAGAAGCAGCGCTGGCTGCCGGGCATGCACTCGGGCGAGCTGATCGGCTGCTTCGGGCTGACCGAGCCCGACGCCGGCAGCGACCCGGGGTCGATGCGCACGACCGCGAGGCGCGACGGCTCCGACTGGATCCTGAACGGCGCGAAGATGTGGATCACGAACGGCACGATCGCCGACGTCGCGACCGTCTGGGCGCGCACCGAGGACGGCTCGATCAACGGCTTCCTCGTCGAGAAGGGGATGCCCGGCTTCGAGGCGCCCGAGATGCACCACAAGCTGTCGCTGCGCGCGTCCGTCACCTCGGAGCTCGTGCTGCGCGACGTGCGCGTGCCCGACGAGAACCGCTTCCCCGAGGTCTCGACGCTGCGCGGGCCGCTCTCCTGCCTGAACGAGGCGCGCTACGGCATCGTGTGGGGCGCCGTCGGCGCGGGTCGCGCGTGTTACGAGTCGGCGCTCGAGTACGCGAAGGAACGCATCGTCTTCGGCAAGCCGATCGCCGGCTACCAGCTGACGCAGCAGAAGCTCGCGGAGATGGCGCTCGAGGTGAACCGCGGCACGCTTGTCGCGCTGCATCTCGGCCGGATGAAGGACGAGGGCACGCTGCTGCCCCAGCACGTGTCGATGGGGAAGATGGGCAACGTCCGCGGCGCGATCGAGGTCGCGCGCTCCGCGCGCACCATCCTCGGCGGCAACGGCATCACGCTCGAGTACCCGGTGATCCGCCACGCGAACAACCTCGAGAGCGTCCTCACGTACGAGGGCACGCACGAGGTGCACACCCTCGTCGTCGGCAACGCCGTCACCGGCGAGAACGCGTTCCGCTAGCCCGCGGGTGCTTCGCCCGGATGGCCATGTCCGGCAACCAGGTTGCCGGTCATGTCTCGCCGTCCCAGTAGTCGACGGCGTCGGCGCGGCGGAAGTAGAGGCGGTCCCAGGGCGGGCCGGCGCCGACCTTGCCGCTGTCGGGATACGTCACGCTCCCCTGCTCGAGCGTCGAGAAGATCGCCACGCGGCCGGGGCCGCGGAGCGCGTGCGCGCCCGACTCGCCTTCCGGGAAGCCGACGAGGTTGCCGGCCCGGAGCACGCGCTCGCCCGCAGGCGTCCGCAGCGTCGGCGCACCGTCGACGACGAGCAGCCACTCGTCGTTGTTCCAGTGGAAGTGGTACGGCCACAGCTCCTTGCCGTCCTCGAGCTCGTAGACGGTGCAGCCGATCCGCTCGCCGCCGAGCGCCTCGCGGACGGACGTGCCGCGATACGACTCCCGCTCCGGGAGCTCGACGTCACGCAGGTTCAATCCAACCCCTCCGCTCGGGGACGTCGGCGCGGCTCCAGCCGGCGAAGACCGCCGCCTTGCCGCGGTCGGGATAGACGGTCACCTCCGGGTCGCTCAGCGTCGAGAACATGACGAAGCGCGCAGGCCCGGCGCCGTCGTTGCGGACACCGTGGGCGCCGCGCTCGCCGGTCGGGAACCACACGGTGTCCCAGGGGCCGAGCAGCCGGTCGCCGTCCGGCGTCCGCACGGTGACCGAGCCCTCCAGGACGACGAGGATCTCCTCCTCGCCGTAGTGCCAGTGGTAGTCCGACGAGCGCTCGCCGGACTGCAGCACGTAGAGCGTCCCGCCCCAGCGCTCGCCGCCGAGGCCCTCCTGCGGCGCCGCCTCGAAGAGGTTCAGAAGCCTGGCCCCTCGAACGCGGGCAGCGGCGACGTCGGTAGTCCCGGCCGCGCCGGTCCGTCGTTGTACTCGGACGGTGCGACGTCGTTCGGCCCGTCGGGATAGAAGACGCTCGCGATCTTCTGGATCTGGGTCCGCCCCGGCCCGAGCTCGAACTGTCCGCCGCCGTACATGCGGATCCCGCGCTGCTCGCACTCCTCGATGCAGTCGAGCAGCCCGCGCAGCGTGCCGAACCGCGACGGCTTGACGTTCAGCCACTTCGGCTCGACCGAGAGCTTCTTCACGTCGCTCCAGGCGTGGATCGGCGCGTCGAAGCTCAGCCGGCCGGCCGCGTCGGCGAGCACGGCGCCGCACTCGCCCTCGAGCCACGCATCCTCGAGCACGGCGTCGGGCAGCGCCTCCTTCACACGCCGGTACAGCACGGGGTCCGGCTCCAGGTCGACCGAGGTGCCGCGGTAGTACGCCTTGAAGTCGACGACGCGGACGCGATCGGTGGCGGCGAGCTTCGCGAGCAGCTCGTCGTCCCAGCCTTCGTCCGCGTCGAGCTTGAACTCGAGCGCAGGATTCAGCGCGCGGTACGGCTCGATGTCGGCGCGGGTCGACGCGACGAAGCGCACGGGCGCGTACGAGCGGCCGAGCGCCTCCGCGAACGAGAGACCGGCCTGCCGGAGCGCGAGGTCGAGCGCCGCGCTCTCGAACGCCCAGCGGCGGTAGTCGCGCGACGCATCCATCTGCGGCGGGCCGGCCGGCCAGAGCTCGAGCTCGTCGAGCCGGCGCGAGAAGTCGTGCAGCGACCACGTCCCGGCGAGCATCTCGCTCGTCGGGAACTCGTCGTGGTCCGGCGCGGTGTACGTGACGTCCTCGCCCTGACCGACGTCGCCGCCGCAATGCAGGACGACGGCGGTCGTGACGCGCGTGAACTGCGGCGAGACGGCGAGCTCACGGCGCTGGGTCGACCAGTCGCCGATGCGGACCTCCAGGTCGCAGAGCTGCTGCCAGAGGGACGGCATACTCTCGATCCTATGCGGGAGCGCTCGGAGCCGAGTCACGTCGCGGGGAACCGGCGGTGATCGCGGCGCTGCCGGCAGCCGGCGTGCTCGTGCCCGGGAAGTCGCTCGGCGGCGTCCGG
>JBEQUF010000258.1:0-5110 GCA_040349295.1 Actinomycetota bacterium
CCGGACGACGACCCGCTGCTCGACAAGGCGATCGAGATCGTCGTCCAGACGCAGACCGCCTCCGTCTCGCTGCTGCAGCGGCGCCTGCGGGTCGGCTACACGCGGGCGGGTCGGCTGGTCGACATGCTCGAGCGCCGCGGCATCATCAGTGGCTATGAAGGCTCGAAGCCGCGCCGCGTCCTCGTCGAAGAGTCGCAGTACCACTCGTACGCCGCTCCGGTCGAGTAGCGCCGCCGCGACGTGGCTCGACTCGGTCGGGCTGGCGGTGCTGATCCCGGGCGCCGAGACGGTGCTGCCCTCGCTCTGGGAGGCGGTCGCCGGCACGCGCGAGGTGACCTGGGGCGAGCGGCGCGCGTCGGACGGACGGCACGAGTTCACGCCGTCGATGGCAAAGGTGTGGCAGTGGAAGGACGACCTGCCGGCGAGACGTCTCGCGCTCGTCGGCAAGCACTTCGGCCCGCGTGCGTCGCTCGTCGCGCCGCGGCTCGTCCCGCACGTCGTCGCCGCCGCAGCCGACCGGCGGGCCGCCCTGACGGACTTCCACGCACACGTCGTCGAGATGGTGCGCGAGCACGGCCCCTGCACCGTGCCGCAGCTCCGTGTCCTCTGCGGCGCCGAGAAGAAGCACGTCGACGCGTTGCAGCGGGCGCTCGTGCTGACGAACTCCCACCGCGTGCCGCAGGACGCAGGGTGGGACGCGGTCGCCGTCGACCTCGTCGAGCGCCTCTACGACGTGCGGCCGGTCGTCGCTGCCGACCGCGAGCTCGCGCGCGTCGTCGCGGCTGCGTCGGGAGCCGTGTCCGCTGCGGACGTCGCCGGCGCGCTCGGCTGGCGTGTGAAGCGCGCGCGCGAGGCGCTCCACGGCTTCGACGAGCACGTCGAGGACGGCGTGACCCTCTACTCCGCGACCTGAGCCGCTGCCGGGTCGAGGAAGTCGCGCATCCAGACGTCGTAGTCGGCGAGCATCGCGTCCGGGAGGACGTCGCGGAAGCGGATCCACTTGAAGAGGTGTGCGATCCGGCCGACGCGGAGCGCGTGCTCGAACGTCTCGCGGTCGCCGCCGTAGCCTTCGAGGTACGCGTCGCGGATCGCGTCCTGGCCGTCCGGGACGAAGCGGAACGTGACGACGAGCGAGAAGAACGGGTGCGAGACGCAGCTGTCGCCCCAGTCGAGGACGCGGCCGCCCTCGTAGACGTTGTGCATGTGCAGGTCGTCGTGGTTGATCGACGCCAGGTCGCCGAGCTCGTCGCACCACCGCGCGAACGTCGGCTCGAAGGCGGCGAACGCCGCTCGCTCGCCCTCGCGCCACGGCAGCTCGTCCCGCTCGATCATCTCGGCGTACTCGGCGGGGAGGAGGTGCGTCCGCTGGTCGGGGACGCCGCGGTCAAGGTGCTCATGGACGTGCTCGGCCTCGCCGCGCTGCAGCTCGCCGTACCGGGCGACCGCGTCGAGCCAGACCGCGTGCGCGTGCGGGAGCTTCTCGACGACCGGGCCGGCGTCACGGAGGAGCAGCCAGTCGTCGCCGTGCGCCACGACCTCCGGCAGCCGGTCGGGCCAGCGGGCGGCGAGCGCGGCCGTCAGCGGCGCCTCGAACCGCCAGATCGACTTGCAGCGCTTGCGCCAGAGGTCGCCGCCCACGCGCCAGACCGTGGACCACGGCATGTCGCTCACGAGCTCGTGCGGATCGCCGCCAGGTCTGTCTGGAACCTCACCCAACAACGTTCTAGTATCGACGTCTGATAAGGACGAGCCCCTGTGTGGGCCGTCAACGAAGAGGAGGGCAATTTGAAGGGTAGGACTCGCCTCGCGGCTGGCGCTCTCGCGTGCGCCGCGGTCATTCTCGCCGTCCTGGCCTCGTCGGCCATGGGCGCGAACCGTCCGGCCGCAGCCGCCAGCCACGCGACGCCGGCGGCCCGGCACGCGAGCATCAAGGTCGGTCTGGTCACCGACATCGGCGGTCTCAACGACCACGGCTTCAACCATCTCGCCTACCTCGGCCTGCAGCGTGCGGCGTCGAAGCTGCACGTGGCGACGAAGGTGCTGCAGTCGAAGTCGAACGCCGACTACGTCCCGAACATGTCGACGCTCGCCGAGCAGGGCTACGACCTCGTGATCTGCGTCGGGTTCCTGATGTACGACTCCGTGAAGACGGTGGCGGCTCAGTTCCCGGACACGAAGTTCATGATCATCGACAACTCGTGGTCGAAGGGCGACCCGACGAACCTCGAGGGCACGCTCTTCCACGAGCAGGAGGCCGGGTACCTCGTCGGCTATCTCGCCGGCCAGCTCTACAAGGGCCAGGCCGTGACGTTCAGCACCGTCGGCGGTCAGAAGATCCCGCCGGTCGACCGCTACATCGCCGGGTTCCAGGCCGGCTCCAAGGCCGCGGACCCGAAGGTGAAGCTCCTGAACGGCTACTCGCAGGACTTCGTCGCGCAGGACAAGTGCAAGAACCTCGCGCTCCAGCAGATCGGCCAGGGCTCGAAGGTCGTCTTCCAGGTCGCAGGCGGCTGCGGCCTCGGCGCCCTCGACGCGGCCAAGCAGAAGGGCGTGTGGGGCATCGGGGTCGACGCCGACCAGGCGTACGTCGGCTCGCAGGTGCTCACGAGCGCCCTGAAGCGCGTCGACAACGACGTCTACACCACGATCCAGCAGGTCCAGGCCGGCCAGTTCAAGGGCGGCTCGACCTTCCAGTTCACGGTGAAGAACGGCGGCATCGACATCGGCAAGGTCAGCTCCAAGGTGCCGAAGTCGATCGTCGCGCTCGTCAACGGCGTCAAGGCCAAGATCGCGGCCGGCAAGATCCACATCCCGACGACCGTCAAGTAACGACTGCGTCGAGATCGGTTCGGGTGAGGGGCGGACATGTGTCCGCCCCTCGCCGCCTCACCGGTCGTTTCGTCCCAGTCCGCACGCCTGCATAGACTTGCCCCGACGTGAGCGACGGCCCCGTTCTCGAGCTGCGCGGCATCACCAAGCGCTTCCCCGGCATCGTGGCCAACGACCACGTCGACTTCAACCTGCTGCCGGGTGAGGTGCACGCGCTCCTCGGCGAGAACGGCGCCGGGAAGTCGACGCTGATGAACGTCCTCTACGGCCTCTACCACCCGGACGAGGGCGAGATCCTCGTCAAGGGCGAGCAGCTCTCGCTCGGCTCCGCGCGCGACGCGATCGACAACGGGATCGGCATGGTGCACCAGCACTTCATGCTCATCCCGGTGATGACGGTCGCCGAGAACGTCGTGCTCGCGAGCGAACCCACGCACGCCGGCGCGTTCCTCGACATGGCGGCGGCGATCGCGCGCGTCGAAGAGCTCTCGCACCGCTTCGGCCTCGCCGTCGACCCGCGCGCGCGCGTCCAGTCGATCACCGTCGGCCAGCAGCAGCGAGTGGAGATCCTGAAGGCGCTCTACCGCGGCGCCGACATCCTGATCCTCGACGAGCCGACCGCCGTGCTGACGCCGCAGGAGGCGGAGGAGCTCTTCCGCATCCTCGAGTCGCTGACGAACGAGGGGAAGTCCGTCATCTTCATCTCGCACAAGCTGCACGAGGTGCTCGAGATCGCCGACCGCATCTCGGTGCTGCGTCGCGGCAAGCTCGTCGAGACGATTCCGCGCGAAGGCGCGACGGAAGAGTCGCTCGCCCGTGCGATGGTCGGCCGCGACGTCCTGCTGCGTGTGGACAAGAAGCCGGCCGACGTCGGCGAGCCGCTGCTCGTCGTCGACGATCTGCACGTCCGCGACGACCGCGGCCTCGAGGCGGTGCGCGGCATCTCGTTCGAGGTGCGCGCGGGCGAGATCGTGGGCATCGCCGGCGTCGACGGGAACGGCCAGACGCAGCTGATCGACGCGCTCGCGCGGTTGACGCACATCGAGTCCGGCACCGTCCGGCTGAGCGGCGAGGACCTCACGCACGCGACCGCGAAGCACGCGCTCGACGCGGGTCTCGGGCACATCCCGGAGGACCGCCAGCGGCGGGGCCTCGTGCTCGAGTTCTCGCTCGCCGAGAACATCGCGCTGCACGACTACGACAAGGAACCGGCGTCGCGCTTCGGCTGGCTCAACCCCGGCGCGCTCCTCCGCCAGGCGGCGAAGATGCTGCACGACTTCGACGTCCGCGGCGGCGGGCCGAGAACCCGGGCGGGCGCGCTCTCCGGCGGCAACCAGCAGAAGGTCGTGCTGGCCCGCGAGATCGAGCGCAACCCGCAGGTGCTGATCGCGGCGCAGCCGACCCGCGGTCTCGACGTCGGCGCGATCGAGTTCGTCCACCGGCGCCTCGTCGAGGAGCGCGACTCCGGTCGCGGCGTGCTGCTCGTCTCGCTCGAGCTGGACGAGATCCTCTCGCTCTCCGACCGGATCCTCGTCATCTACGAGGGCCGCATCGTCGCCGAGTTCCCGCCCGACGCCTCCGAGCAGGAGATCGGCATCGCGATGACCGGCGGCCGCACCAAGGAGGTGGCGGCATGAGCGAGGCGAGCGACGAGCCGCGCCAGCCGAGCGGCGGCGACTACGCGCCGAGCGTCGCCGAGCGCCTCGCGATCTACCAGCGCGCCGGCGGCATCGTCACGCCGCTGATCACGGCGATCATCGCCTTCTTCGTCGGCGGCATCGTCGTCCTCGCCAGCGGGTCGAACCCGTTCTCGACCTACCGGGCGATCTTCAACGGCACCGGCCTCAACTGGCTCTTCCCGTGGGTGTCGGGCTCGGCGCGGACGTTCGCCGCCTACAACCTCCAGCAGACGCTGCTCGTGACGACGCCGCTCATCCTCTGCGGCCTCGCCGTCGCCTTCGCGTTCCGCTGCGGCATGTTCAACATCGGCGGCGAGGGCCAGTACATCGTCGGCTCGATCATGGCGGTGTGGGTCGCATCCGCGTTCGTCGGGATGAACGGCCCCCTGCACATCATCCTGACGATCGTCGTCGCGGCGCTCTCCGGCGCGCTCTGGGCGGGCATCGCGGGCTTCCTCAAGGCGACCGTCGGCGCGCACGAGGTGATCTCGACGATCATGCTCAACTGGATCGCGTACTGGATCGGCAGCTGGGTGTTCGCGCTCGGCGGGCCGCTGCAGAGCCACGCGAACGGCGCGTCGGTTCCGGTCTCGCACGACATC
>JBEQUF010000263.1:0-9707 GCA_040349295.1 Actinomycetota bacterium
GACGACGCGGGCGAGCAGGCTCTGCTCGACCTGCCACTGGTGGACGAGCATCTGCAGCTGCATCCGGACGTCGAAGGCGCGGCGCTGGCCCGTCGTGTACCCGAGGTAGAGACCGGCGCCGAGGCCGAGCAGGAGCGTCCCCAGACCGAGGTGGCCCGGGACGATCGTGTTTCGGTGGTAGACGAGCGGGAAGCCGCCGAGCACGGCGCCGAGGAGGCCGCAGACCGCGGTCCAGCGCCGGACGAGCCCGGAGGCCTTCTCCTCCAGATGCCGTCCGTACTCTTCGATGAGACCGTTGTTCTCAGCCATAGCCGCCCAGGACTCCATCGGCGGAAACGGCCTCCGGCTTTAACGAAGCCTTAGCGGACTCTCATGGCCTTCTCAGCGAGCCCGGGAACACTCATGAACATATGGAAAACGACCCGCAGGAGCAGCACGTGAACAGGAATCTCGCCCTTCGCCGGGCGGCGCCCGTGGCTGCCGCCCTGGTCCTCGGAGCGGGGGCCGGCGTGGGCATCTACGCGGGTGTCGGCGGCGGCTCGTCCGCGCCGACGACGCCCCACGTCGTCGCCTCCGTGCCGGCCCAGTCGGCCGCCACGACCGCGACCTCGACGCCGCTGACGACCATCTACAAGAACGATGCCCCGGGCGTCGTCGACATCGTCGTGACGACGTCGTCGAGCTCGGGCGACAACGGCTTCTTCGGCCAGCCCGGCGAGCAGACGAGCCAGGCCGAGGGCGCCGGCTTCGTCTACGACTCGACCGGCGACATCGTCACGAACGCGCACGTGGTCGACGGGGAGACCGCGATCAAGGTGCGCTTCCAGGACGGCAAGACGGTCAGCGCGACGCTCGTCGGCAAGGACGAGTCGACCGACATCGCCGTCATCAAGGTCGACGTCGACGCCTCCGAGCTGCACCCGCTGACGATCGGCTCGTCGTCGAACCTCGAGGTCGGTCAGACGGTCGCGGCGATCGGCAGCCCGTTCGGCCTGCCGGAGACGATGACCGCCGGGATCATCAGCGCGCTCGACCGCACGATCACGGCGCCGAACAACTACTCGATCTCGGGCGCGATCCAGACGGACGCGGCGATCAACCACGGCAACTCCGGCGGCCCGCTGCTCAACAGCGCCGGCGCGGTGATCGGCGTGAACGCGCAGATCGAGAGCAACTCGAACGACAACGCCGGCGTCGGCTTCGCCATCCCGATCGACTCGGTGAAGAGCGTCGCCGACACGATCATCTCCGGCGGCACCGTGCAGCACGCCTACCTCGGCGTCCAGATCGCCGACGCGGCGAACGGCGCCGGCGCTCAGGTGACTCGCGTCGTGTCCGGCTCCCCTGCCGACAAGGCGGGCCTCCAGGCCGGCGACGTGATCACCGCCATCGACGGCAAGGCGATCGCCAACGCGGACGAGCTGACCGCGCGCGTGAACACCTACAAGCCGGGCGACAAGGCGACGCTGTCGGTGACGCGCAGCGGCTCGACGAAGTCGCTCGACATCACCTTCAGCCAGCGGCCTTCGTAGTTCCCTCCAGCGGCTCCGGCGGCGCTGCCTCCCAGTTCGGGTAGTGCCGCCGGGCCCACTCCTCGCGCACCGATCCCCGCGTCATCCCGCGCAGCGCGTGTCGCGTCGCGGGATGGATGATCGCGAGGTAGAGGTGGCCGACGAGGAGCACGAGCGAGACGTAGAGCAGCGCATCGTGCAGCGTGACGGTGCTCGCGAAGCGGAAGCGTGTGTTCCGCTCGCCGAACCAGAGCAGCAGCCCCGAGACGAGGAAGAGCAGCGCGAACGCGGCGCTGAGGATCGCGTTGATCTTCTGTCCCACGTTGAAGCGATCGTGCGTGAACGTCTCGAGCTCGCGCGCCGTCTGCAGCAGGCGCCGCGTGTTCCCGAGCACCGCCACGAGCACGAGCAGCGAGATCCAGGCGACGCCGCCCCAGAAGTGCATCGTCTTGATCAGCTCGCGGCGCGCGACCACGCGCGAGAGCGCCGGCAGGTAGAGGACGAGCCCCGTCGCGAGCAGGAAGAAGAAGCAGGTCGCGTTGATCCAGTGCAGCGTGCGCTCCGTCCGCGTGAAGCGCAGGACGTAGCGCCGCGGCTCAGTAGCCATTCGAGCGCCCCACCCAGGCGTCGCGGTCGTACCCGAGCTGTTCCCAGTACCCGTCCTCGGCCTGCGGGACGAGGTCGACGCGCGAGACCCATTTGACGCTCTTGTAGCCGTACATCTCCGGCATCACGAGCCGAACGGGAGCGCCGTGCTCACGTGGCAGCGGCTTGCCGTCCATCTCGTACGCGAGCAGGACGTCGGACAGCCGCGCCTGGCGCAGCGTCAGGTAGTCGACGTACGGGATCTCGGCCGAGGTGAAGCGGACGCCCTGCGCGTCGAACTGCGGCCGCACGTGCTCGAACAGGTCGGAGAGCCGGACGCCCGTCCAGCGGACGTTGTTCACGGTCCAGCCGGTCACGCAGTGGAACGTGCGGATCTCGTGCGTCACCGGCAGCGCGCGCAGGGCGGCGTAGTCGAGCGTCATGGGCTGCTCGACGAGACCTCCGACCTCGAGCTTCCAGGTCGCGGGGTCGAAGGTCGGCATGTGGTCGGCGACGGTGTAGATCCGCCAGCCGCCGCTCGGGATGAGAGGGACGCTCGGGAGCGAGCTCGAGACGTGCCCCCAGACCCCCCTGCCCCACGCGAGGGAGGAGAGGCCGCCGGCGACCGTCGCCAGGAACAAGCCGCGTCCGTACTTCCGAGGTTGCCCCTCCACGTGTAGATCTTCGCTCAATGCCCGGATCCGGTTCACGCTGGATCGTGCTCGCCACGATCCTCGGCTCGTCGATCGTCTTCGTCGACGCCACGGTGGTCAACGTCGCCCTGCCGCGGATCCAGGCCGACCTCGGCGGCGGGCTCGCCGCCCAGCAATGGGTGGTCGACGCCTACCTCCTGACGCTCGGCTCGCTGATCCTCGTCGGCGGCTCGCTCGGCGACATCTTCGGCGAGGTGCGCGTCTTCGTCCTCGGGGTCGCCGCCTTCGGCCTCGCCTCGGTCCTCTGCGCGGTCTCCCCCGACATCACCTCCCTGATCGTCTTCCGCGGCATCCAGGGCGTGGCCGGCGCGCTCCTCACCCCCGCGTCGCTCGCCGTCATCACCGCGAGCTTCGCGGGCGCCGAGCGAGGAGCCGCGATCGGGACATGGACCGCCTGGAGCGGCATCTCGACGATCGTCGGGCCGCTCTTCGGCGGCTGGCTCGTCGAGGCCGCGAGCTGGCGCATCATCTTCCTCCTCAACGTGCCGATCGCCCTCGCGACGATCGCCGTCGCGGTCTTCCTGATGCCGCACCGGGAGTCGCGGGGCACGCGCGCACGGGTCGATCTGCTCGGCGGCGTCCTCTGTGCGGCGGGGCTCGGCGGCGTCGTCTTCGCGTTGATCGAGCAGCCGCGGCTCGGCTGGTCGCACTGGGCGATCGTGCTCGGGCTCGCCGGCGGTGCCGCGTCACTCGTCGCCTTCCTGCTCCGCGAGGCGCGGATCGAGGCGCCGATGCTGCCGCTGCGGCTGTTCGCGAGCCGCAACTTCTCGGCCGCCAACATCGAGACGTTCGCCGTCTACGGCGGACTCTCGGCCTGGGGATTCTTCCTCGCCCTCTTCCTGCAGCAGCTCGCGGGCTACTCGCCGTTCCGCGCCGGCTTGACGACCGCCCCGGTGACCGTCGTCATGTTCGTCCTCTCCCGGTACGCGGGCCGCTACTCGGTCACGCACGGCCCACGGCTGCTGATGTCGCTCGGACCGACGATCGCGGGCCTGTCGCTCCTCGCGCTCGCGCGGCTGCCGACGCACCTCGACTACTGGGTCGACCTGCTGCCGCCGCTCGTCGGCTTCGCGGCCGGCCTGTCGATGACCGTCGCACCGCTGACGACGACGGTGCTCTCCGACGCCGGCCCGCTGGATGCGGGCATCGCCTCCGGCGTCAACAACGCCGTCGCGCGCGTCGCCGGTCTCGTGGCGATCGCCGGCATCGGCCTGGTCGCGTCGCGGAACGGGCATGCGCTGACGGCGCACGGCTTCCACCGGTCGATGCTGATCGTCGGGCTGCTCGTCTGTCTCGGCGGCCTGATCGGCGCCGCCGGCATCCGGAACCCGGTCAGCGACCGTTGACCGAGAAGTGCTGGTAGTCCGCGAAGCTCGCGCCCCAGCCCCACCCGACCCGCGCGAACGCGCGCACGAGCACGCCGCCGGCGACGGCCATCCCCGGACGCGCGCGTGAGCGGTCGAGGTATGCACGGCCTGCAGGCGGCAGCACCTTCGAACCCTCGACGTACGGGTTCTCGACGTCGTTCACGTCGATCGCCTCGCCGTACGCGTGCATCGACCACGACGCGGGCCCCGTCGTCACCGCCTTGCGGCAGTTGAACCCGGACGTGTCGTCGGCCGCCGCCGTGCGGTCGTCGTCGGCGCCGTACGCGCTCACCGGCACGATCCGCCGGATCGGGAAGCGAGCGGCGTAGAGGTCGCGGAAGACCGAGGTGACCTGCCCCGCAACGCGCCGGTTGACGACGAGCGCACCCAGGTGCGCGCGACCGTCGAAGCCGACATAGCGCAGACGGATCCGCACGAGCTGCGCCGGCGCGACGGGGCAGCCGGCGTGCCACGACTTCCCGAGCTGTGCAGCGGTCACCGGCTCGACGTGCGCGACAAACGCGGGCAGTGCTGCAACCATGGCCGGCGATGAGCGTAGCCGCCCTCCTCGCCGCCGTCGCCTGCTTCGCCGGCACGAGCGGCTCGAGCCAGCTCGTCACCGTGCAGGCGCCGCCGCACGCGACAGTCGGCACGCTCTCGCTCTGGGTCCGCAGCGGCCGCTGCTGGCGACGCGTCGCGGGGCCGTGGCAGGCGCATCTCGGACGAAGCGGGCTGTCCGCGCACAAGCGCGAGGGCGACGGCGCCACGCCGACCGGCGTCTATCGCCTCGGCCCGGTCGCGTACGGGATCGCCCCGAACCCGGGAACCCGTCTCCGCTACCACCGGCTGACGTGCGGCGACTGGTGGGACGAGGATCCCTCGTCCCCCGGGTACAACATGTTCCGGCACGTCGCGTGCGACGCGACGCCGTCGTTCGGCGGCGGCAGCGAGGCGCTGTGGCGGATCTCGCCCCAGTATCGTTACTTCGCCGTGATCGAGTACAACGCCGCCCCGATCGTGCCCGGCCGCGGCTCCGCGATCTTCCTGCACGTCGCGGTGGGCGCGACCGCGGGCTGTGTGTCGCTGCCGGAGGCGGAGCTCGTGCACGTCCTGCGCTGGCTCGACCCGGCGCGGTCGCCCGAGATCAGGATCGCGCTCCAGTGAGCGCCGCCGACGCGATCGGCGACGCGCAGATCACCGCCGACCTGATGCTGCGCGAGCCGAAGACGCTCGCCGGCTCGGCGTCGGTGGCGGATGTCCGCGCGGTGCTCGAGAACCCGAAGGTGCAGCTGGTCCTGCTCGCCGACGCCGACGTCTTCCGCGGCGCGGTCACGCACATCCCCGACGACGCTGCGGCGGACGCACCCGCGCTCGCGTACGCCGATCCCGATCCGGAGACGATCGCGCCGACCGAGCCCGCGCTGACCGCATTCGAGCGTGCCGACGCGAGCCCGCAGCGCCGCGTGATCGTGCTCGACGACGACGGCGCGCTGCTCGGCCTCGTCTGCCTGAACAAGAACCGCACCGGCTTCTGCCGCGCCTGAGCTACCGGACGAGCGGCAGCAGACGCGTCCCGGTGGCCTTGAACGTCGCCACCGCGATCCCGCCGTCAGCGAGGTCGAGCTTCTCCGCCGACGCAGCGGTCACCTCGGCGATGATCGGCCCGACCCGCACGCGCACACGGCTGCCGACGTGCACGACCGAGCGGATCTCGCCGCGGATGACGTTGAGCGCGGAGTCGACCTGCTCGTGGTGGACGCGGCCGACCGTGATCTCCCACGGGTAGACGACGACGCCGACGTCGCCCTGCGCAGCGTCGCTCGAGTAGATCTCCTCCCCGCTCTCGAGCCGCACCAGCGTCAGGCGGTCCCCGTGCGCGTGGGCGACGCCGTGCAGCAGATTGGCGCCGGTGAACGATGCGACGAACGTGTCGGCCGGGCTCGCGACGAGCTCCTGCGGCGGCGCCAGCTGGCGCAGCCTGCCGTCGACGATCACGCCGACCTCGTCCGCGAGCGCGGCCGCGTCGTCGAAGTCGTGCGTGACGAGGATCGTCGGCAGCGCGAGCTCGTGCAGGAGCTCCTGCAGCTCGACGCGGACGGCCGCCTTCGTGTGGCTGTCGAGCGAGGAGAGCGGCTCGTCGAGCAGGAGGACGCCCGGGGTGCGTGCGAGCGCCCGCGCGAGCGCGACGCGCTGGCGCTCGCCGCCGGAGAGCTCGCCGGGCTCGACCTCGGCGAGGTGCGAGATCCGAAAGCGCTCGAGGTACTCGTCGGCTCGGCCGGCGCCGGCGTAGGTGACGTTCGCGCGCACGCTCATGTGCGGGAAGAGCGCGAAGTCCTGGAAGACGAGGCCGACGCTGCGCCGGTCAGGCGGCAGGAAGGTGCGGCGCTCGGCGTCGAACCAGACGTCGTCACCGAGCGCGATCCGGCCGGCAGTCGGCCGCGCGAGGCCGGCGACAGCACGGAGGACGGACGACTTGCCCGCACCCGACGGCCCGACGAGGGCGACCGTCCGGCCGACCTCGAGCGCTAGCTCGAGATCGAACGAGCGAAGAGGAAGCGTGAGCTGCGCAGCGAGCTCGGCCACAGGGCGGTCAGCTTGAGGGACAGGAGGATCGCGGCGGTGATGATCACGAGCAGCGCGCTGATCGTCACCGCGACGTCGAAGTCGCGGTCGAACTCGGCGTAGATCGCGAGCGGCAGCGTCTGCGTGACGCGCTGGAAGCTGCCGGCGAACATGATCGTCGCCCCGAACTCGCCGAGGCCGCGCGCCAGGGAGAGTGCGGCGCCGGCGGCGAGGCCGCCGCGGGCGAGCGGCAGCACGACACGGAAGAACGTCCGCTCAGGCCCCGCGCCGAGCGTGCGGGAGGCGGCGACGAGGTTCGGATCGACCGCTTCGAACGACGCGATCGCCTGGCGCATGTAGAGCGGCGCAGCGACGAACGTCACGGCGAGCACGACGGCCGCCTGGTTGAACGCGACGTCGATCCCCAGCGCGTCGAAGGTCGAGCCGAGCAGGCCGAAGCGCCCGAAGGCGACGAGCAGGCCGACGCCCGCGACCGCCGGCGGCAGCACGAGCGGCAGCTCGACGAGCGTGACGACGAGGCTCCGGCCGGCGAAGCGGTTGCGCGCGATCAGGTACGCGGTCGGCGTCCCGAAGAGGAGGATCGCCGCCTGCGCGATCGCGCTCGTCTTGAAGCTGACGACGAGCGCGTCTGTGACGACCGGGTTCGTCACCTGGTGCAGCAGGTCGTGCAGCGACTGGTGCGTGAAGAGCGCGACGACCGGCAGCAGCATGAACGCGAACGCGACGAGTGCTGCACCGAAGACCGCGACCGCAGCCGACGCCCGCCGCACCCGCTACCGCTTCTTCTTCGCGGGATGCACGATCTTCGGCGGCTTCTTCTCGGCCGGCTTCACGAGCGGCAGGAAGCCGTACTCGAGCATCTTCGCCTGGCCCGACTTGCTCAGCACCTTCGCGATGAACGCCCGCGCGCCGGCCTGGTTCGGGCTCTTCGTCACCACGGCGAGCGCGTACGTGATCTTCGGCTGCGCCCAGGCCGGCATCTTGATCACCGTCACCTGCCCCGGCACGGTCTTCGCGTCGGTCGAGTAGACGAAGCCGGCGTCGGCCTGGCCGAGCGCCACCTTCGCGAGCACCTCGCGCACGTCGGTCTCCTGGCTGACGACGTTCGCCGTCACCTTCGCGGTCAGGTTCATGTTCCCGAGGATCTGCAGCGTGTAGCTGCCGACCGGGACGGCCGAGCTCGCGACGTCGATCTTCACACCCGGCTTCGCGAGGTCGTAGACGGTCTTGATCCCGGCCGGATTCGACTTCGGGACGACGATCACGAGCGTGTTCCGCGTGAAGCTCACCGGCTTCTCGACGACGCCCTTCGCGAAGAGCTGCGCGGGGATGGCCGTGTTCGCCGACGCGAACACGTCTGCCGGTGCGCCGTTCGAGATCTGCGTCGCCAGGGCGTTCGACCCGCCGAAGGAGTACCTCTGTGCGTTGTCGATCGCCGGGAAGACGTCGGTGAGCGACGCCGCCGCGAACACCGTGATCTGCGTGTGCGAGCGCGCAGACGCCCCGGCGGCGCCGAACGCGACGGCGAGCGCCGCGACGACGAGGACGATCGACTTCGAGCGCACGAGAGAGCCCCTCCCTACTTCTGGACCATCACGGAGGTCGACTTGACGACGCCGGTCGCCGGCGCGCCCTTCTTCAGACCGAGCTCCTCGACCGCGTCGCGGGTGACGACGGCGACGAGGCGGGTCGGCTCGGTGACGAGCAGCTCGACCTGCGCCATCAAGCCGTCGACCTTGATCTCGGTGACGGTGCCCCGGAAGTGGTTGCGGGCGCTGAGCGTGTGCACCTCGGCCCCGCGGAGCCGGTCGATCTCCGCGGCCGGGACGATGCGCTTGTTGCCGGCATCGCGCGCTGTCTCGATCCGCCCCTCGCGGTCCCAGCGCCGGAGCGTGTCGAGGCTGATCCCGAGCGCCTGGGCGGCGTCACTCGCCGTGTAGAACTCGCGCGGCATCGGGCTCAGCTCGTGTAGGCGGCAAGCGCCTGGGTCGCGGCTTCGACGGCGAGCGGCGCGGGCATCGCCGCCTTGAAGGCCGAGCGGCCGAGCAGCCGGGAGAAGACGGCGAGATGCTGCGCCTGGTTGGCCGCGATCTGCGCGATCGGCTGCGCGAGCGAGACGGCCTGCACGCCGCCGGCGGCGCCGAGGTACGTGGCGAGGAAGAGCGTCTCGAGCTCGACGGCGAGCTTCGTCACCGCGCCTGTGGTCGCGAACGAGCCCTTCGGGTAGGAGAAGTCGATGTCGCCGGCCGTCGCCGCGACCTGGCCCGCGCCGGTGAGGATCGCCGCGAGCGACGCGTAGTGGGCCCGCTCGTTCGCGAGTGCGACCGTGAGGTCCCTGGCGGCTGCACCGCCGTAGGGCTGCGCCGCGGCCGCGTTCGCGTAGAAGTCCGCCCCGAGCAGCTCGGCCCCGATCAGCAGCCGCAGGTACGCGAGGTCGCCGTCGGGAAGCGTCGCCGCACGGGCCGGGGCCGCGACAGCCGCGAACACCGAGCCGGCCCCGAGGACCGCCACGCCGCCCTTGGCGGCCCTGGAAACGAGCTGTGCCCTGCTCAACGTGCCGCTCACTCCGTCCGGCGCTCCTGCTCACGAGGGTAATCTGCCTCGGCAATACCTAGGCAGAACGGAACCCTACCCTAGCGCGGGGCGGCGGCGTCGTACCGCGGGATGCCGTCGTCCGGAATCGGCTCCCACGTCGCCGCGTCGGCGACGAACTGGCGGTGCTTCGGCGGGACGCCGGGATCGGCGTCGAGCACGCCCATGCGGACACTCCAGATCGCGCCGTCGGGCTGCTTGCTGAAGAGCTGCGACCCGCAGACCGAGCAGAAGAACTTCTCCCACCCCTCGTCCGGCGGCTGCCAGCCCTGCACGAGCTCCTCGCCCCGGAGGAAGCGCACGGCGTCTCGCCGCACGCGCGCCTGCGCCGACCAGGCGCCGCCCGTCCGCCGCTG
>JBEQUF010000269.1:0-6004 GCA_040349295.1 Actinomycetota bacterium
GCCCTGGCCGACCTCGTTCTTGAACGCGTTGACCGCGGTGGCGGGATCGGTTGCGTCGTCGATGTAGGTCGGGTTGATCGTGTAGCCGCCGCACTTGCCCTTCGTGTAGTCGAGACCGGCCTGGAAGCCGTCGTACTCCTCCTGGCCGTAGGCGGCGAGGCCGCCCGTCTTCGAGTAGATGAAGGCGACGTTCACGGTCTTCGCCTTGCCGGCGTCGACCCGTGCCGCGGCGGTGCCCGCGAGCGCCGCCGCGATGAGCGCGATCGCGCCGAGGAACAGCGCGCCCCGCGTCCAGCGTCCTGTCATGTCTGACCCTCCGAGGTCGTGATGAGGTCTCAACCTGAGACCCGATTCAGGTGTCGGGGTTTCTACGCTTCGGAGGGCCCGGTGTCAAGGGACCAGGCGGAAAGGCTGCAAACGGTTTGCGCTGCAAACCGTTTGCAGAACCGGGCGCTACGCCGTCTGCTCGACCGGCTCTTCGGGCTCTTCGTAGCCGCCGCTCGTCACGAGGGTCGGGCGGATGCCCTGCGAGATCGTCTCCTTCGTGATCACGCACTTCGTGACGTCGCGGCGCGACGGCAGCTCGAACATGACGTCGAGCAGCGCACCTTCGATGATCGAGCGGAGGCCGCGGGCGCCGGTCTCCCGTTCGAGCGCCTTGTCGGCGATCTCCCACAGCGCGTCGTCGGTGAAGACGAGCTCGATGTTGTCGTAGCCGAAGAACCGCTGGTACTGCTTCGAGAGCGCGTTCTTCGGCTCGGTGAGGATCTGGACGAGATCCTCCCGGCGCAGCTGGTGCACCGCCGAGATCACCGGCAGGCGGCCGATGAACTCGGGGATCAGACCGAAGTTGAGGAGATCCTCCGGCATGACGTCCGCGAGCAGCTCCGCGCTCTCCTCGTCGTGCTTCGAGCGGATCTCGGCGCCGAAGCCGACGGCGTTCTTGCCGATGCGGCGCGCGATGATCTTGTCGAGACCGGCGAACGCGCCGCCGCAGATGAAGAGGATGTTCGTCGTGTCGATCGACAGGAACTCCTGGTGCGGGTGCTTGCGGCCGCCCTGCGGCGGCACCGAGGCGACCGTCCCCTCGAGGATCTTCAGCAGCGCCTGCTGCACGCCCTCGCCGGAGACGTCGCGCGTGATCGACGGGTTGTCGGCCTTGCGCGCGATCTTGTCGACCTCGTCGATGTAGATGATCCCGGTCTCGGCCTTCTTGATGTCGAAGTCGGCCGCCTGGATCAGCTTGAGGAGGATGTTCTCGACGTCCTCGCCGACGTAGCCGGCCTCGGTCAGCGCCGTCGCGTCGGCGATCGCGAACGGGACGTTGAGGATGCGCGCCAGCGTCTGCGCCAGCAGCGTCTTGCCGCAGCCTGTCGGGCCGAGCAGCAGGATGTTCGACTTCTGCAGCTCGACGTCGCCGTCCTCGGCGCCCATCTGGACGCGCTTGTAGTGGTTGTAGACGGCGACCGACAGCGTCCGCTTCGCCTCTTCCTGCGAGACGACGTAGTCGTTCAGGACGTTGTAGATGTCCATCGGCCTCGGCAGGTTGTCGAGGTCGAGCTGGGCCGGAGTCGTGAGCTCCTCGTCGATGATCTCGTTGCAGAGATCGATGCACTCGTCGCAGATGTAGACGCCCGGGCCGGCGATCAGCTTCTTGACCTGCCGCTGGCTCTTCCCGCAGAAGCTGCAGAGGAGCTGCTCGTTGCCTTCGCTGGCCCTGGCCATCCTCTTCTCCTTTTACCCCGGACCGGTAGATCCGTCTACCGGTGGGTGACGACCTGGTCGATGAGCCCGTAGTCCTTGGCCTCGTCCGCCGTCATGTAGTAGTCGCGTTCCATGTCCTTCGAAACCTTCTCGACGGGCTGATTCGCGTGCTGGGAGATGATCTCCTCCAGGCGGCGCTTGAGCGAGATCGTCTCGCGCGCCTGGATCTCGATATCGGTGCCCTGGCCCTGGAACCCGCCCGAAACCTGATGGATCAGGATCTTGGAGTTGGGCAGCGCCGTCCGCTTTCCTGCCGAGCCGGCGTTCAGGAGGAGTGCGCCCATCGACATCGCGATGCCCACGCAGGTGGTCGCGACGTCGGGCTTGATGAACTGCATCGTGTCGTAGATCGCGAGCCCCGCGTACACCGACCCGCCGGGCGAGTTGATGTAGAGGTTGATGTCCTTGTCCGGGTCCTCGGACTCGAGATGGATCATCTGCGCGACGACGAGGTTCGCGACCTGGTCGTCGATCGGCGTCCCCAGGAAGATGATCCGCTCGTTGAGCAGGCGCGAGTAGATGTCGAAGAAGCGCTCGCCGCGCGACGTCTGCTCGATGACGGACGGGATGACCAAGTTGCTCGGGTGGTTCATGTCGCTCCTAGCTTCCGGGGGTCCACAGTTTCGTCTCGGTCTGCGGCTTTTCCTTGTCGGGCGTCCAGATCGCCTCGCGCGCCTCGGCGAGATCCTTCGCGATCGGCTTCACCTCGGCCGCGATCCGATCGAGGGCGTTGCGCAGCCGCATGTCCTCGCGCAGCGTCTCGAAGCGACCGCTCTCGCGCAGGCGCTGCAGCGTCTCGTCGGCGTCCTCGTTCAGCAGCTCGGCCTGCTCGCGGACGAGCGTCTCGACCTCGTCGTCGCCGACCTGGATGCCGAGCTTGTCGGCGGCGGCCTCGAGCACGAGCTCGCGTGCGACGGACCGCTTCGCCTCGTCCTCGAGCCGCGCGATCAGCTGCTCGGGCGCCTGGCCCGTCATCGCGAGGTACGTGTCGAGCGGGATGCCGCGCGACTCGACCTGCGTTGCGAGACTGCGCAGCAGCTCGCGCGTGCGCGCGTCGACGAGCGGCCCGGAGGCGTTCACCTTCGACGCGTCGACGAGCGCGTCGATCGCATCGCTGCGGAACTGGGCGTCCACCTCCTCGTCGATCTGCTCGCGCAGGCGCCCCTCGATGTCGGCGCGCAGCTCGGCGAGCGTCTCGAACTCGCTGGCGGAGCGCGCGAGCTCGTCGTCGATCTCGGGGAGGTTCTTCTCCTTGATCTCCTTGACCGTGAGCGAGACCGTCTGCTGCGAGTCGCCCTCGGCGCCGACCTCGAACGCGATCTCCTTCGTGTCGCCCGCGTTCATGCCGACGACGCCGGTCTCGATCTCCTCGACGACGGCGCCGCGCCCGAGCTCGACGACGTAGTCGCGCCGCGTCTCGCCGCTCGGCGAGACGAGGTCGACGACGACGGTGTCGTCGGGCTGCACCGCGCGGCCCTCGACGGGCACGAGCTCGGCGACGGTCGAGCGCAGCGCGTCGAGCTCGCGCTGGACGAGCTCCTCGGGCACGTCGGCCTCGATCTTCCCGACCTCGAGCGTCGACCAGTCCGGCAGCTCCGGCTTCTCCTGGACGCGGACTGTCGCGGTGAACTGCCAGTCGTCGTCCTCCGACTCCGGCAGCTGGAAGTCGTACTCGGGCTGCGCGACCGCGCGGACGCGGTTGCGCGCCGCGGCGTTCCAGAACCAGCCGCCGATGTGCGACTCGATCGCCTCGGTCATGAGGCGCTCCTTGCCGATCTTCTGCACGAGCAGCTGCCGGGGCACCTTGCCCTTGCGGAAGCCGGGGATCTTCGCGCTCTGCGCCAGGTCGTCGGCCGCGTGCTCCACCGCGTGGTGCACGTCGTGCGACGGCACCTGCACCGTCAGCTTGACCTTGTTGTCCGGGAGCTCCTCGACCTGTTCCTGCACCAGGCCATTACAGCAAAGCCCCTATAGGCTCGGGCCCGGTGCCCCTGTAGGTCCTCAGCCGGCACGGCGAGTCGACGCTGAACGTCGAGGGGCGGGTGAACGGCGATCCTTCCGTCCCCGTGGCGCTGACCGACGCCGGCCGGGAGGCGGCGGCGAGGCTCGGCGCCGAGATCGCGAACGTCCCCCTCGAGCTGGCGGTGCACACGCGGTTCCCCCGGACGAGGGAGACCGCGGCGATCGCGCTCGAGGGCCGGGAGATCCCGCTGGAGACGGAGCCGCTCCTCGACGACGTCGACGTCGGCGAGCTCGAGGGCGGCACGCTGCAGGCCTATCGCGACTGGAAGCACGCGCACGGGCGGAGCGAGCGGTTCCCCGGCGGCGAGTCGCTCGACGACGCCGCGGCCCGCTACGCCAGGGCATTCCGTCGCCTGCTCGAGCGGCCGGAGCGGCACGTGCTCGTCGTCTGCCACGAGATCCCGCTCCGCTACGCGCTGAACGCCGCCTGCGGCTCGGACGACCTCGACGGGCCGACGCACCTCGTCGCGAACGCCGTCCCCTACCTCTTCGACGGCGCCGCCCTCGCGCGCGTGGCGGCCGGGATCGAATCCCTCCTCCGGGGAGGAGGAGCAGGCTCGCGCTAGGCGAAAAACGTCAGGCCCGTGGACGTCTGGACGCTCATCCTCATGCTCGCCGTCACCGCCATCTGGGCGGGGCTGATGGGCGCGGTCTTCCACCTGGTGCGGGTCAAGGCACGGCACTGATCCGCTAGTCCGCGCTACATCTGGCGCCCCCGCGGTCGATCTCCCTGACGTCGGCACATCACGGCGAAAGGGATCGGTCTGCCATGCACGTCTTGCGGGACATGTCGCTTCGGTCGAAGCTGTTCGGAGGGTTCGGGCTCGTCGTGCTCCTCAGCGCGACCATGGGAGCGCTCCTCCTCCTCCAGCTCGGCTCGATCTACGACGGCGGGCGGTACCTCGGGACGAATGCGCTGCCGAGCGCCTCGACGGCGCTGCAGATCAACGCGAATGTCACCGACTACCGGCGCGCGCAGCTGGCGGCCCTCATCGACCGCAAGCCCTCGGAGATCGCGGCCGACCTCAAACGCGCGAAGCAGGACCGCGCGACGGTCGACCGGCTGCTCGGGGCGTACGCCTCGATGCTGACGAACGCCAAGGACGAGCGGGAGTGGAAGGCGATCGAGCAGGGATGGACCGACTTCGTCGCGCTGACGGCGAATCTGAACCGGATGGCGCTCGACCCGAACCTCGCCCTCTCCACGATGGCGGCCGCGATCGACAAGACGAGACCCGCCTTCGTCGCGCTCCGGGATCAGACGACCACGTGGTCGGACGACAACATCGCCTGGGGGCAGGCCAAGCTGCGCAACAACGAGTCGACCTATGCGAGCGCGAAGACCCTTGCGATCGCGTTGCTCGCGCTCGTCGTCGCCGTCGGGCTCGGGATCGCGGCCTTCGTCGTCCGCCAGATCCGCACGAGCGTCGAGCGGATCCGGGAGCGGACACAGCTCTTCACCGAAGGCGGAGCCACCCAGCTCGTCACCGTGCTCGAGCAGCTCGCCGCAGGCGATCTCACCGCCGAGACCACGCACAGCTCCGAGGCGCTGACCGACATCCCGGGGGACGAGCTCGGCGACATCCTGCGCATCCAGGAGGTGCTCCGCGACCGGCTGATCGGCGCGCTCGAGGCCTACAACGTCGCGGTCGGCCGCCTTCGCACGATGGTCACGGCCGTGAGCGGCACGACGGCGCAGGTGTCCGCAGCCTCGCAGCAGATGGCGTCGACCTCGGTGGAGGCCGGCAAGGCGGTCGGCGAGATCGCCACGGCCGTCGGCGAGGTCGCGTCGGGCGCGGAGCGCCAGGTGCGCATGGTCGAGCAGGCGCGCACGTCCGCGACGGAGACGGCTGCCGCCGCACAGCAGGCTGGCTCGATCGCGACCGACGGCGTCGAGGCGGCGCAGCAGGCGTCGGCGGCGATGGCGCAGCTCCGGGCCTCGACCGGCGAGGTGAGCGGCGCGATGCGCGCGCTCGCGGACAAGTCCGGACAGATCGGGACGATCGTGGAGACGATCACGGGCATCGCGTCGCAGACGAACCTCCTCGCGCTCAACGCAGCGATCGAAGCTGCCCGCGCCGGCGAGCAGGGCAAGGGCTTCGCCGTCGTCGCGGACGAGGTCCGCAAGCTCGCGGAGGAGTCGCAACAGGCCGCAGAGTCGATCGCCACGCTGATCGGCGAGATCCAGTCCGAGACGGAGCGCTCCGTCCGCGTCGTC
>JBEQUF010000270.1:0-5113 GCA_040349295.1 Actinomycetota bacterium
CGCAACGTGGTTGCCGAAGGCACCCACGTTGCTCCCGTCCCGCGGCCGACATGTCCAGCAACGTGGTTGCCGGACATGTCCGGCAACCACGTTGCTCAGGGTCGCACGCGGGCGAGCAGCCGCTGCGCGAGCGGCGGCTTCAGGAGCTCCTGCGCCACGAGCGCGCCCGAGCCGCCGCCGAGGCCGGGGCCGGGCCACGTCGACGCGCCGACGTGCCAGAGGCCGCCGACCGCCGTCGCATGCCCCGGGCTCGCCGGGAACGGCCGCCAGAGGAAGTTCTGGTCGAGCGACAGCGCGCCGCCGTACGGGTCGCCGCCGACGAGGTTCACGTTCAGCCGTTCGAGGTCGTGCGGCCCGAGGGCCACACGGTCGACGATCGACGACTCGAGGTTCGGGATGTGCTGCGCGAGCCGCGCCTGGATCCGGTCGGCGTACCGCTCGCGCTCGTCGTCGTCCCACGGATGCTCCCGCGGCAGCTCCTGCAGCTGGATCCACAGCAGGCCCTTGCCCTCCGGCGCGCGCGAAGGATCCATGGTCAGCGGCTGCCCGACCACGATCGTCGCCTCCTCGGGCAGCAGCCCGCGCTCGGCCTCGTTGACCGCCTTCGAGACGCCGTCGAGCCCGGGCGTCACGTGCACGATCGCGGTCCGGTTCAGGCGCTCGTCGCCGTCCCAGCGCGCCGGCTCGTCGAGCGCGAAGTGGATCTGCATCTCCGCACGCCCGTAGCGGAACCGCCGCGCACCCTCGCGCACGGGCTCCGGGACGGCGGCGTCGGCGAGGAGCCGCCCGTAGAGCTGCGTCGGCGTTACGTTGGCGACGACCGCCCGGGACGCCGTGTACGTCTCGCCGTCCGCGAGCCGCACACCGGCGGCACGCCCGCCCTGCACGAGGACGCGGTCGACCTCGACGCCGGTCTCGCAGACGCCGCCGTGGTCGCGGATCAGCCGGACGAGCGCCTCCGCGAGCTTCGCGCCGCCGCCGCGCGGGATCGGCATGCCGCCCTCCTGGACGGCGACCGCGATCACCTGCGTCATGAAGCCGGAGGTCGCCTGGTCCGGTCCGAGCCCGGTGTGCAGCACCCACGGTGCGAGCACGCCCCATGCCTGCGGCGACGCGAAGGTCCCCGTCAGCCAGTCGCGCGCAGTCTGCAGGAGCTCGCCCGCAAAGACCGCCGAGCCGCCGCGGCCGAGGCGGCGGAGCGCCTTCGCGCCGAAGGCCAGACCACCGGGCGACCAGAGCTCCGTGCCGAGGACGCCGAAGGCGAGATCCGCGTTCGGGAAGAAGCGCTCGAGCACGCCGCCCCACTCGGGCCCGAGCTCCTGCGCGTTGCCGTCGGCGGTTCGGAGCAGGAAGGCGGCGCTGCCGTCCGGGAAGGCGGTCGCCGTCGGCAGCTCCGTGTTCAGGTACTCGAGCCCGCGGGCGGCGAGGTCGTCGCCGAGCTGCGCGTGCGCCGCGCCGCCGACCCAGAGCGGGTGCCACGCGCTCAGCGTGTCGTGCAGCCAGCCCGGCTCGGTCAGCTCCTCGGTGCGGATGCAGCCGCCGAAGCGGTCGTTGCGCTCGAGCACGGCGACGCGCCAGCCCGCCTTCGCGAGCAGCGCCCCGCAGGCGAGGCCGTTGACGCCGCTGCCGACGACGACGGCGTCGAAGTCAGCCACGGGCGAGCTCGCGGAACTCGTCGTCCGTGAGGATGTCGCGCTTCGCGACGCCGCGCGCCTTCACGCGCACGAGCAGGTCGGCGAACTCGTCCTCCGGGACGTCGAGGCCGAGCTCGGCGACCTTGATCCGGATCGAGTCGAGCCCGCTCTTCTTCCCGAGGACAACCGCGCGCTCGGCGCGCACGAGCTCGGACGAATACGGCTCGATCGCAGGCGGGTCGTGGAACTGCGCCGCGACGGCGCCCGACTCGCGGCGGAAGAGCGTGTCGCCCGTCACCGGCTTCCACGGCTCGAGGTCGTAGCCGGACAGCTCCTGGACCCGTCCGCTCACCTCGCGGATCCGCTCGAGCTTCAGGTTCGTCTCGACGCCGTACAGCGCGCGCAGCGTCAGCGCCACCTCGCCGAGATTCGCATTGCCGGCGCGCTCGCCCATGCCGTTGATCGTCCCCTGCACCCACGTCGCGCCGGCGCGGACGGCGGCGACGGCGTTCGCGGTCGCGAGCCCGAAGTCGTTGTGACCGTGGAAGTGCACCGGCGTCCCGTCCACCCATTGCAGCGTCGAGCCGACGAGGTCGGTGACCGCCTCCGGCGACGCGATCCCGAGCGTGTCGACGACGACGACCTCCTTCGCCCCCGCCTCGACCGCGCTCTCGTACACCTGCCGGTAGAACCCGGGGTCGGCCCGCGTCGAGTCGACGCCGAAGAAGGCCGCGTGGATGCCGTGCTCGGCGGCGAAGCGCATCGCGCTCGTGATGCGACCGAGCATCGTCTCGCGCGAGACGCCGATCGCGTCGAGCTTGCCGTCGGAGATGGGCGACTCGATCACCGCATGGCGGACGCCGAGCTCGCCGAGCGCCTCGAGGTCGGCCGGGACGGCCCGCGCGAAGCCCCAGATCTCGGCGCGCAGCCCGGCGGCCGCGATCAGCTTCACGGCGTCCCAGTCGTCCTGCGAGACGCGCGGGAAGCCGGCCTCGATCCGCTCGATCCCGAGCTCGTCGAGGAGCTTCGCGATCTCGAGCTTCTGCTCGGGATCGAGGACGACCCCGACCGTCTGCTCGCCGTCGCGCAGGGTCGTGTCGTAGAGGCCGACGCTGCCGCCGACGCGGTAGCGGTCGTTGAGGGATCCGACCCAGAAGCTCATGTGCGCACGACTCCATCGGGGAAGGCCGACAGCTTCTGCGGGCCGTCGGCGGTGAGCAGGAAGTTGTCCTCGACGCGGAGACCGCCGCCGCCGGGCCAGTAGACGCCGGGCTCGATCGCGAGCACCATGCCCGCCTCGAACGTGCCGCCGCCCGCCTGATGGGGGTACGGCGGCTCGTGCGCCCGCGCGCCGACGCCGTGGCAGATCGGATGGGACGGCTGCCCGGGATACCCCATCCGGTCGAGTCCTTCGCGGACGGTGGTGTCCATGTCGGCCATCGGCCGGCCAGGGGATGCGCACTCGAGCGCCTGCCCGTAGACCTCGAGCAGCGACGCCTCGAGCTCGGCGTAGTCCTCGCGCAGCTCGCCGACGACGAGGTTCTTCGTGTGGTCGGCCCAGTAGCCGTCGGCGCAGACCCAGATCTCGAACAGCACCGGCTCGCCCTCGACGACGGGCAGGTCGGCGGTCGCGGTGAACGTCTTGATCCCCTTGCCCGCCCAGATGAGCGAGAAGGGGAGCGCCAGCTCGACGTCGTCGCGCGCCGTCCCTTCGCCGTGGACGTAGCCCTGCCAGAGCGCCGCGACCTGCGACTCCTTCATCCCCGGCTCGAGCCGGCGGCGCACGTGGTGCATCGCCTGGCAGGCGATCTCGTTCGCGATGCGGAGCCGTTCGATCTCCTGCTCCGTCTTCAGCATCCGCGCGCGTGCGAGCAGCGCGCCGCCGTCGGCGGCGTCCGGGAACGCGTCGAACCAGGCCTTCGTGAAGGTCGTCGGCTCGCCGACCATGCGGTCGCTCGCCTGCGTGCCGAGCGTGAGCTCGACGCCGACGCGGCCGTAGCCGCGTGCCGCCTCGACCGCCGCGTCGAGCGTGCGCGCGAGCGGCGGGCGCGGATCGGTCGGCGAGTAGCCCTGGATGAAGCGCACGTCGTCCGTCCACGCGGTACGGGCTGCATCCTCCTCGGACGCCTCGAGGCAGATGAGCACCGGCTCGCCGTCGCGCGGGAACACGCACGCGTCGTAGCCCTTCATGCCCCAGAAGTTCGTCAGGTAGAGGACGTCGTCGGGCGCGCGGACGACGAGCGCGTCGAGGCCCTCGTCCGCCATGAGGGAGCGGACGCGGTCGAGCTTCGCGTCGTCCCTGGGCCAGCTCACACGTAGTGCTCTTCGGTCTGGCGGCGCTCGCGGTCGTGGTCGACCATCATCCGGATCAGCTCCTGGAACTTCACCGTCGGCTCCCAGCCGAGCTTCTCCTTCGCCTTCGAGTAGTCGCCGATCAGCAGGTCGACCTCGGACGGTCGGAAGTAGCGCTCGTCGACCGTCACGTAGTCGTTCCAGTCGAGGCCGACGTAGCCGAACGCCTCGTCGAGCAGCTCGCGGATCGAGTGCGTCTCGCCCGTCGCGAGCACGAAGTCGTCCGGCTCGTCGACCTGCAGCATGCGCCACGCGCCGTCCATGTAGTCCTTCGCGTAGCCCCAGTCGCGCTTCGCCTCGAGGTTGCCGAGCGCGAGCGAGTCCTGCTCGCCGCGGAGGATCGCCCCGACGGCGCGTGTGACCTTGCGCGTCACGAACGTCGGGCCGCGGCGCGGCGACTCGTGGTTGAAGAGGATCCCGTTGACGGCGAACATGCCGTACGCCTCGCGGTAGTTGCGCGTGATCCAGTAGCTGAAGACCTTGCCGACGCCGTACGGGCTGCGCGGGTGGAACGGCGTCGTCTCGCGCTGCGGGACCTCTGCGACCTTGCCGAACATCTCGCTCGAAGAGGCCTGGTAGAAGCGGCACTGCACGCCCTCTTCGCGGATCGCGTCGAGCAAGCGCAGGGTGCCGAGCGCGTCGACGTCCGCCGTGTACTCCGGGATGTCGAAGCTCACGCGCACGTGCGACTGCGCGCCGAGGTTGTACACCTCGTCGGGGCGGATCGTCCGCATCAGCTGGTTGAGCGCCGACGCGTCGGTCAGGTCGCCGAAGACGAGCTCGACGTCGCCGAAGATGTGGTCGATGCGCGCCGTGTTGAACGAGCTCGAGCGGCGGATCATCCCGTAGACCTCGTAGCCCTTCTCGAGCAGGATCTCGGCGAGATACGAGCCGTCCTGGCCCGTGATGCCGGTGATGAACGCCTTCCTAGCCATGCCGCTCCGCCCACGAGACGACCGGATTGCGGAGCACGCCGATCTTCTCGATCTCCGCCTCGATCACGTCGCCCGGCTTGAGGTACCAGGCGAACGGATCCTCGCTGAAGCCCGCGACGCCGCTGACCGTGCCGAGCGAGAGGACGTCGCCCGCCGAGTAGCCGAGCGCCGAGTAGTGCGAGAGCACCTCCG
>JBEQUF010000279.1:0-3358 GCA_040349295.1 Actinomycetota bacterium
GCCCGGTCGACGGTGTACGCGTTGCGGTCCTCCGGGATGCCCGCCTGCAACGCGACCTGGCGGGCGATCGAGCGGTCGGAGCCCGGGAAGTTGACGCCGAGCGCGAGCTCGTCGACCTCGTCCGGCGAGATGCCCGCCCGCTCGAGCGCCGCACGCGCGGCGTGGCTGCCGAGCTGCGGGAGCGTCAGCGAGCGCAGCGCGCCGCCGAACTTGCCGAACGGCGTCCGCGCGACGCCGGCGATCGCCACGTCGATGCTCACGGCAGCTCCACCTCCACGGTCGCGGTCACGCACGAGCCGAGCGAGTTCGTCCCGTCGACCCGGAGCGTCGTCGTCGCCCCCTGCCGCTCGACGACGCCGGCCAGCCGGAGCGTGTCATACGCGTAGTTCGGGACGCCGAGCCGCAGCGCGACGCGCAGGAAGCGGACGTCGGGCCCAGCCCATTCGCCGACGTACCGGCCGACGAGCCCGTTCGTCGAGAGGATGTTGAGGAAGATGTCGGCCGCGCCGGCCGCCTGCGCGAAGTCGCGGTCGTGGTGCAGCCCGTTGAAGTCGCCCGAGGCGACCGACGAAGCGACGATCAGCGTCGGCGTCATCGGGATCTCGAGCACCGGCAGCTCGCTGCCGCCCACGACGGCGGGCGCCGGCCCCGACTTGGCAGTGCGCTGCTCGGCGGCGCGGTAGCGGAACGAGCGGAAGCGCTGCGTCCCGACCACGGTGCCGTCCTGGCGGACGTACTCGGTCTCGAGCGTGACGAAGAACCCCTCGCCGATCCAGGTGCGCTTCGGACCGGTGATCCCGGCGATCGTCGTCCGTGACCCGATCAGGTCGCCCGGGCGCACGGCGTCGAGGTAGGTCTGCTCCGAGTCCGTCGCGACGGTGCGGTCGTAACCCTGCGCGCGCAGCTCGGCGAGCAGCTCCGCCTCGGCCTCGTCGGGCCCCGGCTCCGGGGCCGGCGTCGTCCGGCGATCCGGGAAGGTCCACGTCTGGAGCATGGTCGGCGGCGCGATGATCCCGCCCCAGCGGCTCCTTGCCGCGAAGGCCTCGTCCGTGTAGACAGGAAGCGCGTCTCCGAGCGCTGCGCACCAGTTGGCGATCGCGCTGCGATCGACGCTGAACGGCGCCGTGCGCGGCGGTCCGGCGGGCCTGCCGACGAAGCGCTGGACCGAGCCTGCGAGGTCGAGAACGCTGTTCACAATATGGAGAGACTATCCATATCCGGTAAATCCGACTAGTATCCCGGGCCGATGAGCGTGCCGTTGGCGACGGAGTCACCGCGCGAACGTCTCCGGTCGCTGCTCTCGGCGCGGAGCGTCGCCATCGTCGGCGCTTCGGACAACTCGCGCTGGTCGTACACGACCTACACGACCGCGAAGCGCTACGGATTTCCCGGAAAGCTGCACCTCGTCAACCGCAGCGGCGCCGATGCGCACGGACAGCCGACCTCGACGAGCTGCGTCGCGATCGGCGAGCCGGTCGACGTCGCGGTGCTGCTCGTGGGCGCCGCGTCGATCCCAGACGCGCTCCGCGACGTCGCCGCCGCTGGGATCCACGGCGCGGTCGCGCTGGCCTCGGGCTTCGGCGAGACGGGCGACGCCGGCCGCAGCGCGCAGGCCGACCTCGTCGCGCTCGCCAAGGAGCTCGACGTCGCGTTCCTCGGCCCGAACTGCCTCGGCTTCCTCAACCTCGTCGACGAGTGCTCGGCCTGGGCCTCGCCGCCACCGGTGCCCGACGCGACGCCCGGCTCGATCGCGCTCGTCTCGCAGAGCGGCGCCGTCGCGATGCAGCTCGGGCGGTTCGGCGCCAAGCAGAGCGTGCGCTTCAGCCACGTCATCTCGACCGGCAACCAGGCGATGGTCGACACGCTCGACGCGGCGCGGGTCGTCGTCGAGGACGAGCGCGTGCGCTGCGTCGCGATGTTCGTCGAGGCGATCGGCGACGCAGAGCGCTTCGACGACCTCGCCCGGCGCGCAGCCGAGCTCGACAAGCCGATCGTGATGATGAAGGTCGGGCGGAGCGAGCTGGCGGCGCGGATCATCGCGAGCCACACGGGCTCGCTCGCGGGCGACGACGCCGTGATCGACGTGGCATTGCGCCAGGCGGGCGTGATCCGCGTCGACTCGCTCGAAGAGCTCGTCGCGACGGCCGGCCTGGTCGCCCGCACCGGCCGCTTCCGGCCGGGCAGCCTCGGCGTCGTCTCGATCTCGGGCGGGGCGTGCGACATCGTCGTCGATGCCGCCGGCGCGGCGGATGTCCCGCTCGCGACGCTCACCGACGAGACGCGGGCACGGCTGCGCGAGACGGGCTCGGCATACGGCGCGGCGCACAACCCGCTCGACGTGACCGGCGCCGCCGTCGGCGGGCCCGAGCTGATGGTGAACGCGGTCGAAGGGGTCGCCTCCGACCCGGACGTCGCCGTGCTCGCCGTCGTCGACGTCCTCCCGGACGGCGACGTGCTGACCGAGCCGAGCGGACGGCTGCGCGCCGTCGGCCCGGCGATGGCCGCGCTCGAGACGCCGACCGTCCTCCTCAACCAGGTGGCGCAGGACGTCCCCGAGGAGCTGCGCGAGGAGATCGCCGCGCTCGGCCTCGAGCCGTGGATCGCGGGCCTCGGCGTCGGCATCCGCGCGATCGGCCATGTCATGCGCTGGTCGGCGTGGCGCGCACCGGAGCCCGCAGCACCCGAGCCGACGCTCACGGTCGAGCCGCGCCCGCTCGCCGAGACGGAGGCGCTCGCCCTGCTCGCCGAGCACGGCGTGCCGACGGTGCCCTCGCGGCTCGTCACGTCGGCCGACGAGGCCGTCGCGGCGGCGCAGGAGCTCGGCTACCCGGTGGTCGTGAAGGTCGTCTCGGCGCAGATCCTCCACAAGTCCGACATCGGCGGCGTCGCGCTGCGGCTCGCCGACGACGCGGCCGTGCGCGAGGCGTACGACCGCGTCACCGCCGCGGGCGCTGCAGTCGACGATGCGGTGGTCGACGGCGCGCTCGTGGCTCCTTTCCGCGAGGGCGGCGTCGAGCTGATCGCCGGCGTCGTCCGCGACGCGCAATGGGGGCCGACGATCGCCGTCGGCCTCGGCGGCGTCTGGGTCAACGCCCTGAACGACTCGAGCCTGCGCCGCCTGCCCGTCACGGAGGACGACGTGCACGCGATGCTCGGCGAGCTGCGCACGTCGACGCTGCTCGACGGCTTCCGCGGCGCGCCGCCCGCCGACCGCGACGCGATCGCCTCGGCCGTCGTCGCGCTCGGGCGGCTCGCGCTGCGGCTCGGGCCGCACCTGGAATCGATCGAGATCAACCCGTTGCGCGTCGACGGCGCCGCGGTCGAGGCGCTCGACGCCGTCGTCACCTGGAGCTAGGAG
>JBEQUF010000283.1:0-4771 GCA_040349295.1 Actinomycetota bacterium
CGCGATCGCCTGAGCGGTGTCCGACTCCGGGTGCGAGGCGACGATCGGCTCGCCGAGGTCTCCCTGCTCGCGCAGCAGCGGGTCGAGCGCGACGACGCCGAGCAGCGGCACGTCGAGCTCCCCGGCGAGCAGCTCGCCGCCGCCCGAGCCGAAGATCTCGCCGCTCATGTTCTCGATCACGCCGAGCAGGCGCATGTTCGTCTTGCGCGCCATCGTGGCGGCGCGGCTCGCGACGTCCTGCGCGAGCCTCTGCGGCGTCGTCACGACGACGACCTCCGCCTTCGGCAGGAGCTGGCCGAGCGAGATCGAGACGTCGCCGGTGCCGGGCGGCATGTCGACGACGAGCACGTCGAGCTCGCCCCAGTGCACGTCGGTGAGGAACTGCTCGAGCGCACGGTGCAGCATCGGACCCCGCCACATCACCGGCTCGTTGTCGTCGAGGAAGAAGCCGATCGACATCAGCTTCAGGCCGTCCTTCACCGGCGGGACGATCATCTGGTCGACCGCGACCGGCTTCTGGTGGATGCCGAGGATGTGCGGGATCGAGTGCCCGTAGATGTCGGCGTCGAGGATCCCCGTGCGCTTGCCGAGCCGCGAGAACGCGACGGCGAGGTTGGCGGTCAGCGACGACTTGCCGACGCCGCCCTTGCCCGAGGCGACCGCGATCACGCGGCAGCCGGAGGGCAGCTTGATCACGTCGTCGCGCTCGACACCGCCGCGGAGCTTCGTGGTCAGCTGCTGCCGCTCCTCGGGCGTCATCACCGCGAAGCTGAGCGAGAAGCCGCGGACGCCGTCGACGGCGTGCAACGCCTCTTCGACCTGACGCTCGAAGGAGTCGCGGAGCGGGCAGCCGGCGACGGTGAGGACGATCGTCAGCGAGACGATGCCGTCGTCGATCTCGACGTCGCGGACCATGTCGAGCTCGGTGACCGGGCGCTGCAGCTCCGGGTCGATGACCTGGGCGAGGGCTTGCCAGACCGCGTCTTCCACGTCGTCGAGCGTAGCGCCTGGCGCTAGCCCCAGACGAGCGCGAGCAGCGTGAGCAGGCCGTAGGAGACGGCGCCGAGGAGCGCGATCCCGCCGACGACGGCGAGCGGGAAGGGCGGTTCGAGATGCATCGGACAAGCGTTGCGGCGGACCCCGGCGACCGCATCCGCGAGAACTACTACCTCTCGATCCCCCGAGACGGTCGCGCGACGCTCGGAAGCCGTCGGTCGCGCGGACGTTCGGGGGACAGAGCCGTTCCATCCCGGGTCGATCTCACCTGTGGATGCGGTTCCTGCTCATTCCTCTCCTCGCACTCGTCTTCGCCACGCCGGCGTGGGCGGGCTGCGCGAATGCCGGCTACTCGTACGGCGGCGTCGAGACGACGGCGCCTGCGCGCGGCCTGTCGGCCACGCTCTCGACGCTCCGCCGGCTCGACGTGGCGAGCGGTCACGTGGCCGCGTGGGTCGGCGTCGGCGGCGCAGCCCAGGGCGCGAACGGCGCGGACGAGTGGCTCCAGATCGGCATCTCGGCGTTCCCGGGCGGGAGGACGGAGATCTACTACGAGGTGACGCTGCCGAACCGGAAGACCCGCTACACGACCGTGCGGCGGCTCAGCGCAGGCGGGTCGCATCGCGTCGCGGTCACCGAGACGGCGCCGAACGTGTGGCAGGCCTCGCTCGACGGCCGTGCGGTCTCGCGGGCGTTCACGCTTCCCGGCAGCGACGGCCGCTGGCGCCCGACGGTGACGACCGAGAGCTACGACGGCGGCTACACGGCGTGCAACGCGTACCGGTTCAGGCTCGGCGGCATCGCGGTCGACGGCGGGACGCCGGCGTTGCACCCGTTCTCGAACGGCGGCCACACGCTCCACCGGCTCGCCGCGAACGACCTCATCGTCTGGCGCAGCTGACGAACCTACCGAATTCCTACCGTGTCTACTCGAACGGGGGACGGCATCTCGCGGCTCAGGTGACGATCTCACTTGTACACGGCGCTGCCGCAGACCGCGCCGCTCATCTCCGATATGTCTTCCCTTCGCCTCATCGCGGCGGCGACAGCCGCCCTGGCAGCTGCATGCGCCTTCACGGCCTCGTCGCAGGCCGGCACGAAGTCGTGCAACGGCTACTCGTATGCCGGCGTCCAGACGCTCCAGCCGGAGCGCGGCCTCGCGGCGACGATCACTCCGCTGCGACAGTGGACGGTGACGAGCGGTCATGTGGCCGCGTGGGTCGGCGTCGGCGGTGCGGGGCTCGGCGCGGGCGGCCAGGACGAGTGGCTGCAGATCGGCATCGCCGTCCTGCCCGGCGGGACGAGCGAGATCTACTACGAGGTGACGCTGCCGGGCCAGAAGACGCAGTACACCTCGGTGCAGCAGGTGACGAACGGCGAGTCGCATCGTGTCGGCGTCGTCGAGAAGGCGCCGAACGCCTGGCAGGCGTTCCTCGACGGCCGCGCCGTGTCGCCGCTCTTCACGCTGCCGGGCAGCCACGCCAGCTGGAGCCCGATCGCGACGAGCGAGAGCTACGACGGCGGCGTCACGAGCTGCAACGCGTACAGCTTCCGCATCGACCAGATCTCGTACTCGCCGCTGACCGGCGGCTGGTTCCCGGCCGCGAAGATGCAGCCGTTCGCGAGCAGTGCGCACTCGGTGAGCACGCTGGCTCCGAACGCCATCGTCGTCGACCGACGCTGAGCGGCGGAACGACGAAGGGCGGCTCGCGCCGCCCTTCGTTCACATCGCGTCCTGTCGTACCGGGCGGTTAGCCCTTGAACTTGCCGCGCTTCACGTGCTCGCAGTTGTCCGCGACGAAGTCGAGGCTCGCGCCGTCGGCGATGACGGTGTCGTCGCCGGGCCCGCAGTTGACGTAGTTCGGCTTGCCGTTGCGGACGTCGATCGTGTCGTCGCCGGTGCCGCTGAAGATCGTGTCCTTGCCCTTCGAGACGATCTTGTCGTCGCCGGCGCCGGACTTGACGAGGTTCGAGCCCTTACCGGTCGTGATCGTGTCGTTGCCGGTGCCGGTCGTGACCTTGTTGTCCTTGTTGTTCGTCACGATCGTGTTGTCGCCCTTGAGGTCGATCACGACCGCGTTGACGCGGCTCTTGCTCAGGTTCAGCGTGTCATCACCCGAGCTGCCCTGGACGGGCGGGGCGAAGACCGGGCAGCTGCCGATCGTGTCGCCCTGCGCGAGGTGGGCCGGGACTGCGGCCTGCGCGACGCTGATCTCGTGCCCCTGGTGGCAGAGCGTCACCTTGCTGTACTGGTCGGCGGCCGCGCTGACGCTGCCGACCGTGTGCGGCGAGAAGTTCAGGTGGACGGCGTCGTTGATCACCCTGCCCGAGTGGACGAGCGCGGAGGACGCGTAGCCGTAGCCGCCGAACGCGGCGGCGACCACGAGCAGCAGCGCGGTCAGGCCGCCGGCGAGCGCGACGCGGCTGCGAAGGCCCGTGCTGCGCGGCGAGGGGCGCCGGTCGGCCGCGATCCGCGCCTCGAGCGAGCGGACGAAGTCCTCGCGCGGCTCGGGCCGGTGGCGGCGAAGGTCGTTTTCCAGGCTGTCGGCGGGACGCCGGCGGAACAGGCTCATCGGTTTCTCTCCTCAGGACGCGGGGGTTCTATCTCCAGTACCGCCGAAGAGGGGCAAAACCTTACGAGCCGGTTCGAAGCTCTTTCGCCTCGTCGCTGAGCGGGTCGAGGGCCTCGACCTCGGCGACGGCCTCGCGGCGGGCGTCCCCGTGCGTCACACCGGCGAGGCCGTACCAGGCGAGATAGTTGTGCGGATCCTTGGCGATCGCCTTCCGGAAGTCACGCTCGGCCGTCGTCCGATCCTGTCCGAGGGCATCGATCTGACCCTGGATGATCCAGGGCTCCGCGAGCCACGGAGCCCAACGGGCGGCCCGCTTCGCCTGCTGGTCGGCCTTGGCGTAGTTCTGCCCGTCGAGCGCCTTGTTGCTGTCGGCGAGTGCCTGGTTGCCGATGCCGGCCACGAGGCCGAACGCGGCGATCGCCACGGCGGCTGCCGCCATGCCGATGCGTGCCTCGGT
This sequence comes from Actinomycetota bacterium, assembly GCA_040349295.1. GTDB lineage: Bacteria > Actinomycetota > Thermoleophilia > Gaiellales > Gaiellaceae > Palsa-739. Next base: position 4,027 of record JBEQUF010000283.1, read on the forward strand.
CCCGAGCCTCAGGGCCCGGCCCGGCGCGGCGTTGCAGACAAGGGTGGCGAGAGCCAGCGCCGGCAGCGTGACAGCCGGCACCTGCCAGTCCCAGTCGACGCCGGCATGGACAGCCCAGGCCGCGAGAGCAGCTGCCGCGAACGGCACGAGCGGTTGCCGGCGCGCCCGGATCGCCGCCATGAGCGGGACGAGCACGATGCCGAGCACGAGGAGCAACCCGACGATCCCGAGCTCGCCCATCGTCTGGAGATACAGGCTGTGCGCATTCCTGATCTGGATGCCCTGAGGCCGATGCCGAGCCCACCAGACCTCGAACGTGCCGGCACCGGTGCCTACCACCGGGGCGTGCTCGAACTGGTGCGCGGCAGCCTTCCACTGGATGAGCCGGCCGTGGTTCGAGAGCTGGAAGAGCCGAGAGTTCAGATCGTTCCCGAAGTCCTTCTGCGGTGCGGCGAAGCTCCGCCACGCGTGATGCGCGGCCGTCCACGGTGCGCCGAAACGCGCAACGCCTCCGGCGAACGCAGCGGCGACGACCGCGGCGACCGCAACTGCAAATGCGCGGCGGGCAGCCAGTGACGGCGTCATGCGGCGTTCCGCGAGCGCGAGCACGGCGGCGAGCGACGCACCGACCAGGGCGAGCAGGACGAGGATCCCCGCCAGCCGGTGACCCTCGGTCTGTGCGCCGGCGAGCTTCGCGTCGAGCGCGGTGAGGGCGTGCGCACGGGAAGCGGCGAACACGGCGAGC
>JBEQUF010000291.1:0-5050 GCA_040349295.1 Actinomycetota bacterium
CGACCGAGAACCAGGCCGAGGCGTGGGAGGACCTTCCCGCCGACATCAAGGACACCTGGGACAAGCTCGGCATTCCCGAGGCGGAGAAGAAGTACCTCGCCGGGGTCGGCGCGCAGTACGAGAGCGAGGTCGTCTACCACAAGCTTCAGGAGAAGCTCACCGAGCAAGGCGTGATCTTCCTCGACATGGACTCGGGCCTGCGCGAGCACCCCGAGATCGTGAAGAAGTACTTCGGCACGATCATCCCGGCGAACGACAACAAGTTCGCCGCGCTGAACAGCGCCGTCTGGTCGGGCGGCTCGTTCATCTACGTGCCGCCGGGCGTCCACGTCGATCTGCCGCTCCAGGCCTACTTCCGGATCAACGCCGAGAACATGGGCCAGTTCGAGCGCACGCTGATCATCGTCGACGAGGACGCCTACGTGCACTACGTCGAGGGCTGCACGGCGCCGATCTACTCGTCCGACTCGCTCCACTCGGCCGTCGTCGAGATCGTCGTCAAGCCGCGCGGCCGCTGCCGCTACACGACGATCCAGAACTGGTCGAACAACGTCTACAACCTCGTCACGAAGCGCGCCGTTGCCTACGAGGATGCCACCATGGAGTGGGTCGACGGCAACCTCGGCTCGAAGCTGACGATGAAGTACCCGGCGATCTGGCTGATGGGCGAGCGGGCGCACGGCGAGGTGCTGTCGATCGCGTTCGCGGGCAAGGGACAGCACCAGGACGCGGGCGGCAAGGTCGTCCACGTGGGGAAGCACACCTCCTCCGTGATCACCTCCAAGTCGATCTCGAAGGACGGCGGCCGCGCCGGCTACCGGGGCCTTCTCGAGGTGGCCAAGGGCGCGAACGGGTCGAAGTCGAAGGTCGTCTGCGACGCGCTGATCCTCGACGAGGAGTCGCGCTCCGACACCTATCCGTACATCCGCATCGACGAGAACGAGGTCGACATCGGCCACGAGGCGACCGTCTCGAAGATCGGCGAGGAGCAGCTCTTCTACCTGCAGTCGCGCGGCCTCTCCGAGGCCGAGGCGTCGGCGATGATCGTCTCCGGCTTCGTCGAGCCGATCACGAAGGAGCTGCCGCTCGAGTACGCGGTCGAGATGAACCGGCTGATCCAGCTACAGATGGAAGGCTCCGTCGGTTGATCGTCGAGCGGACGGATTTCATCTCCGTCCCGGTCACCGACATGGAGCGCGCGACGAGCTTCTATCGGGACACGCTGGGGCTGGAGCAGATCTCGACGCAGGGCTTTCCGGAGTTCCAGCTCGGCGAGAACGTGTCGCTGTACCTGCTGCAGATGGAGAACGTCGGCTCGACGTTCACCGGGCCGCACACGGCGCACGTCGCGCTGCGCGTGCCGGACGTCGCGGCGACGCGCGCCGAGCTCGAGTCGCGCGGCGTCGCGTTCGCGGGCGAGGTCCTTGACACCGGCGTCTGCCACATGGCGTTCTTCACCGATCCCGACGGCAACCAGTTCATGCTGCACCGCCGGTACGCGCCCCGGACCGGAGCGAACGATGAGTCGTAACGACGCCCTCGCCGCCTACGAGCGGCTGCCGATCCCGGACACGACCGAAGAGCACTGGCGCTTCACGGACCTGCGCGGCTTCGACCCATCGCAGTTCGATACAGGGGGTCACCCCCGTCAAGAGAGTGTCACGACGATGCTCGATCTGGACGTGGCCGGCTACGCCACGGTCACCGAGGACGGCATCGACCTCACGCAGGTGCCCGAGGGCATCACGTTCGAGCCGCTGCCCGAGGCCGAGTCGCACCTCTACTCGCTCGTCGGCTGGGACGAGAAGTTCGCGGCGCACAACGCGGCGATGTGGAGGCACGGACTGCTCGTTCGCGTTCCGAAGAACGTCCAGCTCGAGAAGCCGCTCTACGTGCGCGTCGCCGTCACCGGCCAGACGTTCTGGCGGCTGGTCGTCGTCGCGGAGGAGGGTGCGCGGGCCTCGCTGATCGAGGAGTACGCGTCGCCTGCCGCCGACACCCAGGCTTACTCGAACGCGGTCACCGAGCTCTTCGTCGGGCAGAACGCGAAGCTCGAGTACGTCTCGCTGCAGAACCTCTCCACCGAGACGTGGCACTTCGCGTCGCACCACGCGCGCGTCGAGCGCGACGGCGAGCTCGACTGGGTCGCCGGCGGCTTCGGCTCGAAGAAGGGCAAGGTGCGCATCCAGAACGACCTCAACGGCCCCGGCGCCACCTCGCGCGTCACGGGCGCGTACTTCGCCGACGGCGAGCAGCACCTCGACTACGACACCTTCCAGGAGCACATCGCGCCGGACTGCGAGAGCGACTTCGCCTTCAAGGGCGCGCTGCGCGACAACGCGACGGCGGTGTGGCGCGGGATGATCCGCGTCGAGCCGAACGCGCAGAAGACGAACGCGTACCAGGAGTGCCGCAACCTGATGCTGTCGCCGACGACGCACGCGGTGCCGATCCCGGGCCTCGAGATCCTCGCCAACGACGTGCGCTGCACGCACGGCGCCACCGTCGGTCGCGTCGACCGCGAGCAGCTCTTCTACCTGATGGCGCGCGGTCTGACGCGCCAGGAGGCGGAGCGGCTGATCGTGCGCGGCTTCTTCCAGGACGTGCTCGACCGGATCGAGCTCGAGCCCGTGCGCGAAGCGGTCACCGCCGCGCTCGAAGCACGCATCCCGCAGGCGTAACGAGCTCGCGCTACTTGCGGCGAGCGGCCGCGCCGCCGCCGATCGACAGGAGCGCGATCACGATCACGATCAGGAACCACCAGGCGATCGAGAGCGTCCCGTCGTGCCACTTCAGGACATCCCACATGCCGCTAGCGTACGCCGGATGGCGACCGAGGTCACGCGGAACGACGCCGGGCTCCAGTACGAGATCGAGCTGAACGGGACGCCCGCCGGTCTGATCCGTTTCACCCGCGACGACGACGTGATCACGATGGTGCACACGGAGGTCGACCCGCAGTTCGAGGGCCAGGGCGTCGGCGCCGAGCTCGTGCAGCGTGCGCTCGACGACGTCCGCGCCCGCGGCGAGCGCGTGATCCCGCTCTGCCCGTTCGTCGCCGCGTACATCGAGAAGCATCCCGAGTACGCAGACCTCGTCTCAGAGGGCTGAGGCGAGCAGCTCGACGCCGGTCGCGATCTGCGACTCGTCGACCATCGAGAACGAGAGCCGGACGTTCTCGCCGCCGCGCCCGTCCGGGAAGAAGAGCGGCCCCGGCACGACGCCGACGTTCCGCTCCGCCGCACGCGCGGCCACCTCCGTCGCGTCGCGGCCCGGCAGGGTCAGCCAGGTGAAGAAGCCGCCGCGCGGCTCCGTCCATCGCACGTCCTCGGGCATGAACTGCCCGAGCGCCTCGCGCAGCAGCTCCCACTTCTGCGCGTAGAGGGCCCGCGACGCGCGCAGCTGCTCGTCGATCCAGCCGCGCCGCACGTACTCCTCGAACAGCCGCTGGCCGAGCGCGCCCGAGCACTGGTCGGTGTTCTGCTTCGCGCTCGTCATCTGCGCGACCACCTCGGCAGGCCCGGCGGCCCAGCCGAGACGCACCCCCGGGAAGAACGTCTTCGAGGTCGTCCCGATCTGCACGACGACGTCCGGCCCGAGCGACCACAGCGACGGTGGCGCCGTGCCGTCGAAGCCGAGCTCGCGATAGGCGACGTCCTCGACGATCAGGAAGCCGTCGCGGCGTGCCTGCTCGACAAGCGCCTCGCGCTCCTCGACCGACAACGACGTTCCGGACGGATTGCGGTGGTCGGGAATCGTGTAGACGAGCTTCGGACGCAGCGTCCCGGACGGCTCGGCGTGCACGTCGGCCTCGAAGGACCGGAACGCCATGATCGCGCCGACGTACGTCGGCGCCTCCACGACCACGGCGTCGCCGGGATCGAGGAAGGACTTCGAGACGAGCTCGAGCGCCTCGATGCCGCCGGAGGTGATCAGGAGCTCGCCCTCCTCCGGCCGCCGGTCGAGCCGGCCCGCGACGGCGTCGCGTGTCCCCTCGAGCCCCTGCGTCGGCGCGTACTGGAACGCCCGCGCGTCGAGCTCGCGGGCAAGTTCCGCGACACGCTCGGCGGGGAAGGTGCGGGGATCGGGGAAGCCGCCTGCGAACGAGATCAGGTCGGGATTCGCCAGGAGGCCGAGAATGGCCGTGATCCCGTCCCCGGCGCCGGCGCGGGTTCGCTCCGCGAACCGCCAACCCTGTGAAACCGCCATGCCGCAGATTACGAAATTCACACACAGACCCCCGCGGACCACGGAGAATCAGGCCATGAACACACAGGAGACAAGCGAGCGGCTCGAGCAGGCGCTCTTCGAGATCAGGCGCGTGATCGCCGGCCAGGACCGGATGCTCGAGCGCGTGCTCGTCTGCCTGCTCGCGCAGGGGCACCTGCTGATCGAGGGCGTCCCCGGCCTCGCGAAGACACTGACGATCAAGACGACCGCCGGCGTGCTCGGCGGCTCGTTCGCACGCGTGCAGTTCACGCCCGACCTCGTGCCGTCGGACCTCGTCGGCACGCGGATCTACCGGCCCGACCAGGGCACGTTCGACACCGAGCTCGGCCCGATCTTCTGCAACTTCCTGCTCGCGGACGAGATCAACCGCGCGCCGGCGAAGGTGCAGTCGGCCCTGCTCGAGGTGATGCAGGAGCGCCAGGTGACGATCGCGCACACGACCTATCCGGTGCCGAGCCCCTTCCTCGTGATGGCGACGCAGAACCCGATCGAATCCGAAGGCACGTACCCGCTGCCCGAGGCGCAGATCGACCGCTTCATGCTGAAGGTGCTGATCGACTACCCGGAGCACGACGAGGAGCTGACGATCGTGCAGCGGCAGCTCGCCGCCGCGCCGGAGCTCCGCCAGGTGCTGTCACTCGACGACCTGAAGGAGCTGCAAGCGCAGGTCCGCGACGTCTACGTCGATCCGGCCCTCGTCTCGTACGCCGTCGCGCTCGCGACCGTCACACGCACGCCCGGTGAGGACCTCGCGCGCTTCGTCTCGTTCGGCGCCAGCCCGCGCGGCCCGATCGCGATCACGCAGGCGTCGCGCGCGCTC
>JBEQUF010000302.1:0-3535 GCA_040349295.1 Actinomycetota bacterium
CGCGACGACGCCGCTCTCCGCCGAGACGTACAGCCGCCGCAGCCCGGGATCGTAGGCGAGCACGTCGGGCGACGAGCCGACGTCGAACGTCCCGGTGAACGACATCGTCCGGAGGTCGAGCGTGAGCAGCGTCGCGTTCCCGTCGCAGGCGACGAAGGCGAGCCGGTGCAGCGCGTCGACGAGCAGCCCATGGTCGTTCGTGCAGTGCGGGACGGGGACGCGCCGCACGATGCGGTTCGTCCGCGGGTCGATCACGGCGACCTCGTCCTTCGTCTGGACATCCGCCAGAATCCGGCGAGTCGAGGGGTCGTACTGCACGTTGCCGGCCTCGCCGCCGAGCGGCACGGTGGCGACGCGGTGCCCGGATGCGCTGATCACGGCCTCGACGCCGCCGCTCTCGTCGGAGACGTAGACGCGACGTTCGACCGGATCCCACGCCAGCCCGTCCGGATACTCCCCGGCCGGCGCGCTCGCGAGCACGCGTCCCGTCCGCGAGTCGATCGTCAGCACCGCATGGGCGTCGGTCGCCGACGCGTACACGCGTCCGATGGACGGCACGGCGATGACGCCGTGGACGCCCGGCGCGGCGATCGTCTCGACGATCCGCCGGCGCGAGACGTCGAACGCGAGCAGCCGACTCGCATCCATGTGCGAGATCCAGAGCCGGTGCGTCGCCGGGTCGAGGCTCGTGTAGTCGAACCGGACCGCCGGGCCGCTGAGCGGCACGCGTGCGACCACTCGCAGCGGGAGCGCGGGCGCGGATCCCGCAACCGCCGCCGCCGCCGCGCCGACGAGCGCAGCGACGCCGACCAGACCGGATCTCGACCGCCAGCCCATGCTGGACCATTCCATCAGCGGCCGAGAACGAACCGAAGAGCACGACCACGGAAGCAGCCGGCGAGTCGCACCCCCTGGGACCGAAGCGCGAATCTCGAAGCTCATCGGCACGCGTACCTCGGACCCGGATCGGGACGGCAGCGACTGCCGCGGAGTCCGCTACGACGGCTTCGAGGCCGTGCGGTCGCGTGCCCAGGCTGCAAACCAGTCCAAGGCATCGGGGTTCTGCAGCGCGTCGCGGCTCGCCACCGCGTCTGGGTCCTCGCCGAGCGCGATCCGCTTGATGGGCACCTCGAGGATCTTCCCGGACAGCGTGCGCGGGATCGCAGGCGCCTGGCGAATCTCGTTCGGGACATGCCGCGGTGAGCAGTCCTCGCGAATTCGGCGCGCGATCTCCAGACGCAGCTCCTCGGTCAGCTGCTCGCCCTCGCGCAGGGCGACGAAGAGCGGCATGAAGCCGTCGGCGTCGACGACAAGCGCGTCGACGACCTGCGGAACGTCGAGCACGACTCGGTAGATCTCGCTCGTCCCCATGCGAACGCCGCCGCGATTGATCGTCGAGTCGCTCCGGCCGTAGATCACAGCGGTGTCGCGATCGGTGATCTCGATCCAGTCTCCGTGCCGCCAGACACCGGGATAGGTGCTGAAGTACGTCTCGCGATAGCGGGAGCCGTCGTCGTCACCCCAGAATGCGATCGGCATCGATGGGAGCGGTTCGGTCAGGACGAGCTCGCCGACCTGCCCGACGATGCTGTTCCCCTCGGCGTCGAACGCCTCCACCTTCGCCCCGAGCGCACGCGCCTGGAGCTCGCCTTCGTAGACGGGGAGCGTCGGGACGCCACCGACGAACGCCGTGCAGACGTCGGTTCCACCACTGGTCGAGAAGAGCCACGTGTCGGCGCCGAGCTGGTCGTAGATCCAGCGGAATCCCTCCGGAGAGAGCGGCGAGCCCGTCGAGCCGACGGCGCGGAGCGCCGACAGGTCGCGACCCGCGGCAGGCTCGATCCCGTCGTTCATGCACGCGGAGATGTACGCGGCGCTCGTTCCGAAGCAGGTGATCCCGCTGCGCTCGGCGAGGTCCCACAAGCGGCTCATGTCGGGCGCGGCCGGGCTCCCGTCATAGAGCACGATGGCGGCCTCGGTCAGGAGGCCGCCGAGCAAGAGGTTCCACATCATCCAGCCGCTGGTGGTGAACCAGAAGAGGCGTTCGCCGGCCCGCGCGTCCAGGTGGAGGCGCAGCTTCTTCAGATGCTCGAGCAGGATGCCGCCCTGGCTGTGGACGATCGGCTTCGGGAGCCCGGTCGTCCCGGACGAGTACAGCACCCACAACGGATGCGAGAACGGCAGCTGCTCGAACTCGAGCGCGCCGCCGCCCTCGAGCGCCTCCCAGGTTCCCTCGGCGCCGAGGTACGGGAGGACGAATGTGCGCTCGAGCGTGGGGATCGCCTGCTCGAGCTCCGTCACGACCGCCCGCCGGTCGACGTCCTTGCCGCCGTACCGGTAGCCGTCCACCGCGAGAAGCACCTTCGGCTCGATCTGCGCGAACCGATCGATGACCGCCCGGGCCCCGAAATCGGGCGACGCCGAGGACCAGATGGCGCCGATCGACGCCGTGGCGAGGAACGCTGCCGCGGTCTCGGGAATGTTGGGCATGTAGGCGACGACTCGGTCGCCCCGAGCGACGCCGCAGTCGACGAGGCCGGCGCGGATCGCGCCCGCCTGCGCACGCAACTCGCCCCAGGTCATCTGTGCGAGCGGCCGAAGCTCCGACTCGTGCAGCAGCGCCACGGCGTCATCCGGATGACCCCGGAAGACGTGCTCGGCGTACGAGAGCTCGGCGCCCGGGAACCACTCGGCGCCGGGCATCTCCCGCCGTCCGAGCACCGCGGTGTACGGCTTCGACGCCCGGATGTCACACCAGTCCCACAGCGCCTTCCAGAAGCCGTCGACGTTGTCGACCGACCAACGCCAGAGCGCGTGGTAGTCGTCGAAGCCCTGAGCGCGCATGAAGCGCCGCATCTCGGACGACTCGACCATCTCCGCAGACGGCTCCCAGAGCGGCTCTTTCACGAGCACGATGCTACGAGCTCCGTGGCCCGGCCGGGCCTGGGTCGAACCCGGTGATACTGTCCCGTTCTTCGGACAGCGTGCCCCGTTTTACAGACAGGAGGAGCCATGTGGGGTCGGCGAGTCCTCGCGATCATCGAAGACCTCCCCTCCGACGAGGCGGTGTCCATCTGAAGGTGAAGGCGATGGTCGACTTCTGGCAGGCCCTCGAGGCCGAGGCGACCCTGCTCGACGTCGAGCTGTTGCACGCGCAGAAGAACCCTTCCGGCGCGGCGAGCGCGGAAGCGCAGACCGGACAGTGGCTCGAGAGCGAGTACAAGCTGATCAAGCCGGCCGTTCCGGGGCAGGACGCCCTCCAAACGAAGACGGGACTGCTCTGGCTCAAGAAGTTCCAGTGGGGCTACTCCGGGAAGACTGCGCCGGACCCGTTCAGCACCGGCTAACGCCCCGCGAACCCCGCCGAGTTCGGGGCGGCTTTGGTCGGTTGCTGCGCAGGCTCCAAGACGATGCTCGACTGGCTCCACGCGCACAAGCCGCTCGATCTCGTGTGGTCGGGATCGGACCTCGGCGGCGATCACGCGCTTGTCGTGATGAACGCACCCTTGCTGTGGAACCTCCTGAATTCGTCGTC
>JBEQUF010000338.1:0-3555 GCA_040349295.1 Actinomycetota bacterium
TTCACGTCCTTGAAGTCGTCGATGTCGAAGACGATCAGCGCCAGCCGCCGCCCGTAGCGGTGGGCGCGGGCGCACTCGCGGGCGAGGAGCTCGTGGAAGTAGCGGCGGTTGTGCAGGCCGGTCAGGGCGTCGAGGTCGGCGAGCTGCCGGGCCTCGCGGAACTCCTGGGCGTTGCCGAGCGCCGGCGCCGCGCGCTCGGCGAGCGTCTCGAGCCGGCGCAGGGCGTCCTCGGAGAACCGGTGGCCGGGATCGGTCGAGTAGACCGACAGCGAGCCGCCGTCCGCGAGCGGCAGCCCGAGGCCGGCCGTGATCTGCCCCTCTTCGTGCTCCGCATAGGCATACGAGACGAAGGACGCCCGCGCGCGGCTGCCGTCGGGCGGCCCGGCGATCGGCAGCGCGCCGTCGGCCGAGAGGCCGTGGCCGGCGATCAGGGGCGGCCCCTCGCCTCGTGGCTCGAGATACAAGAGCGCCCCGCCTGCGCCCGAGAGGTCGGCCGCGGCCTCGAGCGTCCGGGCGACCACGTCGTCCAGGTCGATCGAGCCCGCGATCTCGCCCAGAAACCGGGATCTACGGCCTTCTTCCTCGGCCCGGGCGACCGCGCCGGCGAGCTCGCCGGCCAGCTCGTCCATCCGCCGCTCGAGCGTCTCGACGACCGACGACACCCGCTGCTCGGCCACCCGGCCCGTGCGCCGGTGGGCCCGGAGCAGGGCAAGGGCGAGCGCCACCACGAGGGCGCCGAGGACAGCGATCGAGACGATGGAGTAGGTGGTCACCGCAGCAGTGCGTTTCGTCCGGAGGTCTGAGTATGGTCGATTCTCCGGAAATTGCTCGTCCCGGTTGCCGCGGCATGCGTTTGACGCCTTTGAGGGGCGTCGGTACCATGCCGCAGGCTGGTTGGCAGGGCATCCCGCCCGCCGACCATCTCTCTGCGCAGCACTACTTCTGAAGGGACTTATGCCGACCGTCAACCAACTCGTGCGCAAGGGCCGGAAGCCGCCGGTCTCGAAGAACAAGACCCCGGCGCTCGGTGGCTCCCCGCAGAAGCGGGGCGTCTGCACGCGTGTCTACACGACGACCCCGAAGAAGCCGAACTCGGCGCTTCGCAAGGTCGCGCGTGTCCGCCTGACGAACGGCACGGAGGTCGGCGCCTACATCCCGGGCGAGGGCCACAACCTGCAGGAGCACTCGGTCGTGCTCGTCCGCGGCGGCCGCGTCAAGGACCTGCCGGGCTTCCGCTACAAGATCATCCGCGCCGCGCTCGACACCGGCGGTGTCAGCGACCGCAAGCAGGCGCGCTCGAAGTACGGCGCGAAGAAGGGGTCGAACTAGTGCCCCGCCGCGCAGAGGTCCAGGCCCGAATTCCGGGCAACGACGCCGTCTACAACAGCCAGCTGGTCACGCAGGTGATCAACAAGGTGATGCTCGACGGCAAGAAGTCGACTGCCGAGGCGATCGTCTACGACGCGCTCGAGCAGGTCGGCTCGAAGACCGGCCGCCCGCCGGTCGAGGTGCTGGAGCAGGCCGTGAAGACGGTCACGCCGGTGCTCGAGGTCCGCGGCCGTCGCGTCGGCGGCGCGAACTACCAGGTCCCCGTCGAAGTGCCGCAGCGCCGGGCCCGCACGCTCGCCGTCCGCTGGCTCGTGACGTACGCGCGCGAGCGCCGCGAGAAGGGGATGAGCACGAAGCTCGCCAACGAGATTCTGGACGCCCTCAACCAGCAGGGCGGGGCGTTCAAGCGCAAGGACGACGTCTACCGGATGGCGCAGGCCAACAAGGCCTTTGCGCACTACCGCTGGTAGGACGAAGGAAGAAAGGAAGAGTTGAGCACCAAGGAACAGACAGCTGTGGGTCTCGAGCGCGTCCGCAACATCGGGATCATGGCGCACATCGACGCCGGCAAGACGACGACGACGGAGCGCATCCTCTACTACACGGGCCGCACCCACAAGATGGGCGAGGTCCACGAGGGCGCCGCGACCATGGACTGGATGGCGCAGGAGCAGGAGCGCGGCATCACGATCACGTCGGCCGCGACGACGGCGTTCTGGCGCGACCATCGCATCAACATCATCGATACGCCCGGGCACGTGGACTTCACCGTCGAGGTGGAGCGGTCGCTGCGCGTCCTCGACGGCGCGGTCGCCGTCTTCGACTCGGTCGCCGGCGTCCAGCCGCAGTCCGAGACCGTCTGGCGCCAGGCCGACAAGTACAAGGTCCCGCGCATCGCGTTCATCAACAAGATGGACCGCACCGGCGCGAACTTCTTCAACGCCGTCCAGACGATGATCGACCGCCTCGGCGCCAACCCGGTGCCGGTGCAGATCCCGATCGGCCAGGAGGACGCCTTCCAGGGCGTCGTCGACCTCGTCGAGATGAAGGCGATCGTCTACAAGGACGACCTCGGCCAGCAGTTCGAGGAGACCGAGGTCCCGGCCGAGCTCGCGGAGCAGGCGCACGAGTACCACCACCAGCTCATCGACGCCGTGTCGCAGTTCGACGACGAGGTGCTCGAGGCGTACATCGAGGACGAGTCCTCGGTGACGGCGGACATGCTGAAGCGCGCGATCCGCACGGCGACGCTCGCCGACGAGATCACGCCCGTCCTGCTCGGCTCCGCCTTCAAGAACAAGGGCGTGCAGCCGCTGCTCGACGCGGTCATCGACTACCTGCCGAGCCCGCTCGATGTGCCGGCGGTCCAGGGCATCGACCCGAAGACCGAGGCCGAGGACACGCGCGACGCCGACCCGGCCGCGCCGTTCAGCGCGCTCGCGTTCAAGGTCATGTCGGACCCGTACGTCGGCAAGCTGACGTACTTCCGCGTCTACTCCGGCACGCTCAAGGCCGGCGACCGCGTCCTCAACACGACGACGGGCAAGACCGAGCGGATCAGCCGCATTCTCCAGATGCACGCGAACCACCGCGAGGAGCGCGAGTCGATCAGCGCCGGCGAGATCGCCGCGGGCGTCGGCCTCAAGTCGACGACGACGGGCGACACGCTCGCCGCGGAGAAGGAGCCGATCGTGCTCGAGAGCATGACGTTCCCGGATCCGGTCATCTCGGTCGCGGTCGAGCCGAAGTCGAAGGCCGACCAGGACAAGCTCGGCACCGGCCTCGCCCGGCTCGCCGAGGAGGACCCGACCTTCCGCGTCACGACCGACGAGGAGACGGGGCAGACGCTCATCTCCGGGATGGGCGAGCTGCACCTCGAGATCATCGTCGACCGCCTCAAGCGCGAGTTCAACGTCGACGCGAACGTCGGCCGCCCGCAGGTCGCCTACCGCGAGACGGCGGGCAAGGACGTCGAGAGCATCCGCGAGAAGTTCGTCCGCCAGACCGGCGGCTCGGGCCAGTACGCGGACGTCGTCATCAACCTGCGCCCGCAGGAGCCCGGCAAGGGCTACGAGTTCAGCGACAAGATCGTCGGCGGCAAGATCCCGAAGGAGTACATCCCGGCGGTCGACGCCGGCATCAAGGAGGCAATGGACTCCGGTGTGCTCGCGGGCTATCCCGTCGTCGACGTCGCGATCGAGCTCGTCGACGGCTCGTACCACGAGG
>JBEQUF010000342.1:0-5525 GCA_040349295.1 Actinomycetota bacterium
CTCACGCCTGCCGAGCGCCTGCTCGAGGAGGCCGCCGAGCGCGGCTTCGTCGAGGAGAAGGAGATCGAGGCGCCCGCGTACGAGCACGAGCTCGGCGACGACTAGATCGCCGCGCTCCGGACCGCGCTCGAGGAGCGCGACGTCGTCGTGCGCGCCTCGGCTCCTGAGAAGGAGGCCGCCACCATCACCGGTGGGGCGCCCACGGGGACGCTGGACCCGCTCCAGCTGTTCATGGACGCGGCCGGCCGGCACAAGCTGCTCACCGCGGCGGACGAGGTCTACCTCGCGAAGCGCATCGAGCGCGGCGACCTCGCCGCCAAGGAGCGCATGATCAATTCGAACCTCCGCCTCGTCGTCTCGATCGCGAAGCGCTACCAGGGCCACGACGTCCCGCTGCTGGACCTCATCCAGGAGGGCGTCATCGGCCTCAACCGCGCCGCGGAGAAGTTCGACTGGCGGAAGGGCTACAAGTTCTCGACCTACGCGACCTGGTGGATCCGCCAGGCGTGCCAGCGCGCGGTCGCGAACCAGTCCAAGACCATCCGCATCCCGGTGCACGTCCAGGAGCGGCGGATCAAGCTGAACCGCGCGTCGGCCGAGCTGCAGGCGAAGCTCGGGCGCGAGGCGACGATCGACGAGCTCGCCGAGGCCACCCGCCTCAAGGTCGAGCACGTCGTCGAGGCGCTCGACGCGGTCGACTCGATCTCGCTCAACCAGGGCCTCGGCTCCGACAGCGACTCCGAGCTCGGCGACCTGTTCGCCGACGAGACCTCGGCCGACCCGGCCGAGGAGGCTGTCGACGCGGTGCGCCGCCAGCGGATCCAGCGGGCCGTCCAGGATCTCCCTGAGCGGCAGCGCCGGATCATCGAGCTCCGCTTCGGCTTCGACGGCGAGTCCGCCTCGCTCGAGACGATCGGCAAGGAGCTCGGGCTGACGCGGGAGCGCGTCCGCCAGCTCGAGTCGGAGGCGCTCCATCGCCTCTCGAACGAGCTCGGCGACGAGCTCGTCAACGCCGCGTAACCGGCGTCACGGAACGAACCGAAAGGGCCGCCGAGAGGCGGCCCTTTCTCTATCGGTGCGGCCCGTGACCCCAGTCGGCCCGGTGGGAGTCGGGCAGGTTCGGCGCCGGGGTGGGGACGGCGGCCTCCGTCGTCACGGGCGCCGGCGTCGTCGTGACGGTCGTGGCCGTCGGGGTCGTCGAGACCGGCGTCGTCGAGGCCGGGGTCGTCGAGACCGGCGTCGTCGAGGCCGGGGTGGTCGCGGCCGGCGTCGTCGCGGCCGGCGTCGTCACGACGGGCTGCGTCGTCGTGCCGTCGGTGCCGTGGTGGTCGCCGAAGCCCGTGTGATGGCCGCGGTCGAAGGGGTTCGCCGGGGCGGGCACCGCGACCTTCGCCGGCGTCGTCGTCACCGGCTGGGCGGTCGCATTCGACTTGTCCGGCCGCTCGTGGTCGGAGTGGCCGCTGCCGGAGGAGGACGGCGGCGGCACGGTCGGTGTCGCCCCGGTCGGCGTCGCCCCGGTCGGCGTCGCCCCGGAAGGTGTCACCGCGGGCGGCGTCGCGACGGGCGGGGCCGGCGGCTGCGCCGCCGGGGCGCTCGCGGGCGGCGGCGTGTCGACGGTCGTCGTGGCGGCAGGGACGGACGCCGGGTCCTCCGGCGCCGGCGTCGGCAGGGGCCCGGACGCCGCGGTCGCCCGCGGGGCGTGGACCGCGTGCCTGTGCACGGCCGGGACCGCCACGCCCGCCGCCGGGGCGGTCGCGCCGGGCAGCGACGTGCGGCGCGCCTGCGGCGTCGAGGTGGAGGACGTTCCGGCATGCGCCGGCGCCGTCGGGTGTACGTGGTGCACGTGGTGCTCGACCGGCGCCGTCGCGACGACGGTGCCGGCGCTGACGACAGCCACGGTCGCCGCCACCTTCACCGCGGCGGCGCTGCCGCCGACGAGGAACGACTGCGCCGACGAGAGGAGGTTCCCGAAGAGGCTGGCGCCGAGCCGCCTGCTCCGCCGCCGCTGCACCGTCTCGGGCTGCTCGAGCCCCTGCGCGAGCGAGCGGCGGGCGCGGAAGATCAGCGTCTCGACCGCAGCCTGGGAGAGCTCGAGCTCGTCCCCGATCTCCCGGTACGAGAGCCCTTGCCACTCGCGCAGCAGGATTGCGCGACGCTGCTGCTCGGGCATCTGCTCGAGCACGTCCTGGAGGCCGATCAGCTCGTCGGCGCGGCGGGAGGGCGCCGGCGCGAGCTCTTCGACGACGTCGAAGTCGGTCGGCGCCTCGATCCGGCCCCGGCGCCACGTCGAGCGGCGGCGCGAGAGGCAGACGTTGTGCGCGATCTTGAAGAGCCAGGCGGACTCGAGCTCCGGCACGACGCCCCGCTTGATGCCGCGGAACGCGTTCAGGAACGTCGACTGGACGGCGTCCTCGGCCTCCTCGCGGGAGCCGAGCTGATGGAGGCAGTAGCGGAGGATCTGCGGCGCGTACTCCTCGTAGAGCGCACGCGTCAGCTCGGCCTCGCGCGCGACCTCGACTGCCCGGCCCTGTGACGGTACTGCAGCCATCGACGTTCCCCCGCAGACGTTGACGGCGGCCCTGCCGCATGGACGCGCCCCTGGCCGGATCTTGGGCGAAGTCGCCAGCGCAGGCAACCCCGCTTTACGTCGACCTTACGTCGGTTCACGAACCGTCGTCGCGCCCCCCGGAGCCCCCGTCCGGGCCCGAATCGCCGCCGTGCGAGCCGGAGTCGCCGCCCGTGCCGTCGCCGCCGCCGTGGCGGTCGTCCTCGGTCGCAGTCGTCGTCGCGGGCACCGTCACCGTCGCGGCCACGTCGGCGCTGTCGTCGCCGTGCTCGTCCTCCCGGCCGCGCCCGCTCCGGTGGCGGCGCTCGCGGACGATCGTCGCGGCCGCCGTCGTCGTCGCGGGCGGGAGGACCTGCCGGGTCGGGACGACGACCGCCGGAACCGGCTTCGTCACCCGCCGCGGCTGCGTCGCCGCCGTCGCGGCGACCGGCGGATGCTGGAAGTGATGGCGCGTCAGCATCTCCGGCGCGACCGCGACGCCGCCGCCGACGGCCGCAGCGCCGAGCCCGAGCGCCGCCGCCTTCGCAGCGACTGCGGGGGCGCCGCTGCCGACGAGGAAGCGAATCGCCGGTGCGAGCGACGCATACGCGGTGCGGAGCTGTGCGCGCAGGCGGGCCCGCGCACGCACGAGGAGCGACTCGACGGCCGGCTCCGTGACCGCGAGCGCGACCGCCAGCTCGTCGTAGCGGAGGCCGCCGAACTCGCGCAGGAGCAGCGCGTCGCGCTGCGAGCGCGGCAGCTCGCGGATCGCGCGCCAGAGCGCCGCCAGGTCGGCGCTGCGGATCACGTCGTCGAGCGGGTCGCTGGCGGCGACCACCGCGTCGGTCTCGCCGGTCGCGAGCGGCCGGCGCATGCGGGCGCTGATGCGGGCCCAGCACTCGTTGCGCGCGATCGTGGCGAGCCACGCGGCGGGCTCGCGCGGATCGGCGCCGTTCAGGAGCGAGCGGTGCGCCGAGAGGAACGTCTGCTGTGCGGCGTCCTCCGCTTCGGCGCCGTCGCGCAGGAGCGCACGGCACAGCCCCAGCACCATCCGGTGGTGCCGGGCGTACAGGGCTTCGGTGAGCGCGACGGCCGCGCCTTCCGGGCGGCCGCCGCGAGGCTCGGAGACGCTAGCCGTCGCCGCCTCCGTCGCCGTGGTCGTCGCCCTGGTCCTCGCCCGTGCCGTTCAGCGAGACGGTCAGGGTCACGGTCTGGCCGACGACCGCCGCGGGCAGGGTCAGGCCGTTCGGCAGGCTCATCGTCACCGTCTGGCCGTCGACCGACAGCGTCACCGTGCCGGCCCCGACCGCGGTCACCGTGGCCTGGATCTGGAGATTCCCGGCCGCGACCTGGCCGACCTGGGCCTCGTCCTCCTCGTCGAGCTCCCCGTTCGGACGGACGCCGACGGTCGTGTCGACGACGGATCCCGGCGCCGGCGCCTGCGTCACCGGCACACCGCCGGACCCGTGACTGCCGTGGTCGGCGAGACCGCGCGCACGGTGGATCGCGAGCAGATGCCGGTTGCTCGACAGGAACAGGGTCGTGCCGACGCGCTCGACGACGATCCCGTGCAGCCGGACCTGCGTCGCGTGGCCGACGACCCGCGTGCCGGCGAGCCGTGCACCGATCGCGGCGTTGCCGCGGACCGCCTGGACGGCGCCGCTCGGCGTCGCGACGAGCAGCGTGCCGTGCGACCGGGCGACGACGACGCCGCGCATCCCGGCCGCATTGCCGGTCGCCGGCCACAGGGCGGCGACGGCGAGGACGAGCAGTACCCCTCTTCCCTTCACGATCGGCTCCTCTCTCTCGGGTCTACGAGAGAACGAGTCCGGTCGGTTCGAAAACCTGCGGTCGCTAGACCCGGGCCATCGCCGGCCCGGCGAGCTCGCGCCGGAGCCGGATCAGGAGCGCCTCGAGCGCGAGCGGGGTCGAGAGCTGCAGCTCCTCCGCGTCGCGCCAGGCCGCCCGCACCAGCTCGCACGCCCGCTCGGCGGCCTGGAGCCGCTCGCGCGTGGCGTCGGACCGCAGGTCGTCGAGCCGGTCGACGTGGACGACCGCCGCCTCCGCCCCGGCTGCGTAGACGACGAGGTCGCGGTACCAGGACTCGAGCTCCTCGAGCGCCGCCAGGAGCTCCTCGCGCTCGGCGCCGCGCTGCGCGCGGCGGATGCGCTGCTCGCCCTCGCGCGTCGGCAGCTCGAGGCCGGCGACCCGCTCCTCCTCGGCCTCCTTCGCCTCGCGGCCGCGCTCGTCGATCCCCTCCAGGAGGGTCGCCGCCGCGGTGTTCGCGTCGAAGTCCGGGTCGAGGTAGACGTTGCGGGCGACGCCGATCAGCGCCTCGCGACGGCGGATCGCCGCCGGGTCGACGAGCCGTTCGGCGCGATCGAGCCTGCCCGCCGCAACGCGGGCGAGCGTCGTCAGCTGCTCGTCGGAGAGCTCGGGGGCCCGCTCGGCGATCGCGGCGCGGACGGCACGCTCGGACAGGCGGCGGAACGGCACCGCCTGGCAGCGGGAGCGGATCGTCTCGGGCAGAGGGCCGAGGTCGCTCGCGACGAGGACGATCACGGCGTACTCCGGCGGCTCCTCGAGATCCTTCAGGAGCGCGTCGGCGGCGTCCTCGTTCATCGTGTCGGCGCCGAAGACGAGGTAGACGCGGCGTGCAGCCTCGAAGGGCCGCATGTGCAGGTCGCGGCGCAGCGCCCGGACGTCGTCGATGCGGATCTGGTCGCCGAGCGGCTCGAGGACGTACAGGTCGGGGTGCATGTTCCGCTCGACGCGCGCGTGCTCGCCGAGCAGCTCGGCGGCGAAGACGAAGGCAGCCGAGCGCTTGCCGACGCCCGGCGGCCCGTACAGGAGGTAGGCGTGCGCGGGACCCTCGGCGAGCGCCGACTCGAGCAGCCGCTTGGCCTCGGCCTGCTCGGCGATCGCGTTGAACGTCATCGCACGTGCTCCCAGATCTCGTCCGCGATCTCGTCGACGTCGC
>JBEQUF010000345.1:0-9345 GCA_040349295.1 Actinomycetota bacterium
CCGACGTCCTGCAGGCGGTGAAGGAGATGGCGCGTGTGAGCAAGGGCACGGTCGTCGTCTGCGACAACACGTTCGTCAGCGAGACCTCGGAGGAGGCCGACCGCCTCCGCGACCCGAGCCACGTGCGCAACTACGGCGTCGCCGAGTGGCACAGCTTCTTCGAGCTCGCCGGCCTCGAGGTCGCGGCCGAGGAGCACATGCAGCGCCCGCTCGAGATCCAGCCGTGGCTCGACCGCGCCGGAACGCCCGCCGCCGACCAGGCGCGCGTGCGCGAGCTGCTCGGCGACCGCATCCAGGACGGCTGGATGCAGCTGCCGACGCTCGTCATCAAAGGAGTGAAGCAGGGCTAGTGGCGATCATCGTCGACAACGACACGCGGCTCGTCGTCCAGGGCCTGACCGGGAGCGAGGGCCGCTTCCACGGCCTCCGCAACAAGGCGTACGGGACGAACGTCGTCGCCGGCGTCACCCCGGGCAAGGGCGGCCAGGACGTCGAGGGCATTCCCGTCTTCGACACGGTCGGCGACGCCGTCGACAAGGCGGGCGCGAACACCTCGCTGATCTTCGTGCCGGCGCGCTTCGCCGCCGACGCGGTCTTCGAGGCGGTCGACGCCGGCGTGCAGACCGTGATCTGCATCACCGAGCACGTGCCGGTGCACCAGATGCTGCACGCCTACACGTATTTCCGCGCGAAGGGCGACGTGACGATGATCGGCCCGAACTGCCCGGGCGTCCTGTCGCCGGGCAAGGCGAACGTCGGGATCATCCCGGCCGAGATCTTCAGCGAGGGCGCCGTCGGCCTCGTCTCGCGCAGCGGCACGCTCACGTACCAGATCGGCCACGAGCTGACCCAGCTCGGCCTCGGCAACTCGACGATCGTCGGCATCGGCGGCGACCCCGTCGTCGGCTCGAGCTTCATCGACGTGATCGCAAAGTTCCAGGACGACCCGCAGACCGAGCTGATCGTCATGGTCGGCGAGATCGGCGGCGACGAGGAGGAGAAGGCGGCCGCCTTCATCTCCGAGCACGTGACGAAGCCGGTGCTCTCGTACATCGCCGGCTTCAGCGCACCGCCCGGCAAGACCATGGGTCACGCCGGGGCGATCATCTCCGGCTCGAGCGGCACCGCCCAGGCGAAGAAGGAAGCGCTCGAGGCCCGCGGCATCCAGGTCGGCACGACGCCGACGGAGGTCGCACAGATGGTCGCGGACCGCAGGAAGTAGTCGCGCTAGGCTGGACGCATGGCCCCGATCTCGTTCGCACGCGGCGCACCGGCACCCGAGTGCCTCGCGATCGACGAGATCGCCGAATGCGCAAAGGCTGCGGTCGTCGACGGCGGCGCTCCCGTGCTCCTCTACGGGCCGGGCGGCGGCTACGCGCCGCTGCGGGAGTGGATCGCCGAGCGGCACCAGGTCGAGCCGGCACGGGTGGTCATCACGAGCGGCTCGCTGCAGGGCTTCGTCTTCCTCGCCGAGCACCTCGTCCAGCCGGGCACGCGCGTCCTCGTCGAGGCGCCGACGTACGACCGGCCGATCAAGATCCTCCAGCGGCTCGGCGCCGAGATCGTCCCGATCCCGATGGACGACGAGGGGCTGATCCCCGAGGAGATCGCCGGGGACGCCGCGTTCCTCTACACGATCCCGACCTTCCAGAACCCGAGCGGCCGCACGCTGAGCACCGAGCGCCGCCGCACGCTCGTCGAGCATGCGAAGGAGCGCGGCCTCTTCGTCCTCGAGGACGATCCGTACGGGCTCGTCCGCTACGAGGGCGAGGCGCCGCCGTCGCTCTTCGAGCTGGCGGGCGGCGAGAACGTCGCGTACTCCTCGTCGTTCTCGAAGACGATCGCGCCCGGCCTGCGCGTCGGCTACTTCGTATTGCCGCCTGCGCTTGCGAAGCAGATCGAGGCGCTCGCCGTCTCGACGTACATCTCGCCGCCGTACCTGACGCAGGCGACCGTGTACGAGTTCGTGCGGCGCGGCAACTTCGAGCCGAACCTGCAGCGCATCAGCGGCCTGCTCAAGGCCCAGCGCGACGCGATGCTCGAGTCGCTCGAGGAGCACATGCCCGAGGGGACGACATGGAGCCGTCCCGAGGGCGGCTACTTCATCTGGGCCGACCTCCCGGTCGACACCCCGTCGCTCGCCGACGCGGAGGCCGCAGGCGTGACGTTCGTCCCGGGGACGGACTTCTTCGCCGACGGCCGCGGCGGCCAGTCGATGCGGCTCGCCTTCAGCGCCGTGTCGCCGGACGAGATCCGTGAGGGCGTCGCGCGGCTGGCCTCGGTGCTACGCGGCGCGCCGGCGCCGGCGTCGACGCTCTAGCTGCGCCAGCAGGATCCCGCCGACCACGCCGAGCGCGAGGCTGAGCAGGATCAGCCAGATCAGCGAGACGCTCGCGGTGACGAAGACGAAGTGCAGGTTCACCTGCTTGCGGTTCTCGAGCACGAACGCGATCGCGTACGCGACGACGACCAGCAGCGCGACCAGCCGGCCGTAGAGGCGCGGCTGCCAGTTCTCGTTCAGCTCGTCGGTGTTCGGCCGGCGGAAGCGCACGGCCGGGATCCTATGCGCGCGAGCCCGTCAGCGGCACGAGGCGCGGCTGCTGCGGCGGCGCGAGCTTGCCGACGGTCGCCGCCCGGAACGTCGGGCAGGGAGTCTCGAGCGAGAGCGCGCAGAGACCCTCGCGCTTGAAGTAGCAATCGCTGCACGATGCTTTGATCCGCTTGCTCATGATTGATTGTGGGAGGGGGCGACGCGTGGTGGTGCGCAGACGATCCTAGGTGCGGTACGGCTGCTTTCCAAGCGTTGCCGGAAACGAAAACTGACGATTTTCCGGGAGATTCGCTAATGCTTCGGCGGAAGCTTGGCCAAGGCCCGGATCGCCTGCGACACGCTCGTCACCGGGATGATCCTGAGCGACCCGGCATACCGCTTGGCGGTCGCCGCGTTGCCGCCGTCGACCGGCACGAGGAACACGTCCGCGCCCGCGTCGCGGACGCCGTAGGTTTTCTGCTTGACGCCGCCGATCGCCGTCACGGCGCCGTTCAGCTCGATCTGCCCGGTGGCCGCGACCTTGTACCCGTGGGTCGGGTCGTGGCCGAGCTGCGCGAGCAGCTCGAGGGTGAAGGCGAGGCCGGCCGACGGTCCGCCGACGTTGCCGGCGTCGATCGACACCTTCAACGGCAGGTGGATGTCGGCCGCCTGGTCCGGTGTGAAGCCGACGATCGCGCGCCCCTTCGTCAGCGGGTCGGCGATCGTCTTCACGTGCACCGTCAGCGGCGTGCCGCCGCGGTGGAGGTGCAGCGACACGACCTGCCCGGGCTTCACCTTCGCGAGCACGCTGCGCAGCGACGCGATCGTCGCGGTCTGGACGCCGTCGACGGCATCGATGACGTCGCCCGCCTGGAGCACGCCGGCCGCGTGGCTGTCGAGCTCGATCGCATCGACGACGACGCCGCTCGGCTTCGCCGTCACCTTGTAGCCCAGGCGCCGCAGGGCGACCGCCGCCGCAGTCTCCTGCGAGACCTGCATCGCGCGCAGGTCGGCCTGGCGGGCCGCTTGGTCGCTCTCGCCCGGCGAGATCACGGCGCTCGAGGGAACGAGCGTCGCGCCGTGATGGAGCCACGGGAAGATCGTCTCGAGCTCGTGCGCGCGCCGCTCGAAGACGTCGACGAAGAGGATCTCGCCGGTGCCGGCGGGCGTGTGGCCGCCCTGCACGTGGACGAGCGGTGCCACCGGGTGCGCCGTGTCGGGCAGGAGGATGTAGTCGCTCGACGGCAGCCGCAGCAGCACGAGGAACGTGACGATCAGTGCTCCGACGAGCGCGGCGACCAGCCGCAGCGGCGTGACGTAGCGCCTCAAAAGAGGAACCGCTGCAGGCCGCCGTCGACGACGATCGTCTGTCCCGTGAGATACGAGGCTCGGGGCGAGCAGACGAACCCGACGACGTCGCCGAACTCGCGCGGCGTGCCCCAGCGGCGCAGCGGGATCTCGGCGAGCTGCTGGTCGGTCGGGCCGTCCGGATAGAGGTGCTTGAGACGGTCGGTGTCGATGCGGCCGGGCGCGACGCAGTTGACCGTGATCCCCTCGGGGCCGAGCTCGTGGGCCAGCGTCTTGAGCCAGCCGGTGAGCCCGGGGCGCAGGAGGTTCGAGAGCGCGAGGTGCTGCGTCGGCTCCTTGGCGGCGAGCGACGTGATCGCGACTATCCGCCCGGCGTCGCTCGCCCGCAGATGCGGCAGGGCGAGCCGGACGAGGCGGATCGCGGGCTGGATCAGCAGCTCGAACGCCTGCTCGGCCGCGTCCGGCGTCACGTCCTCGGCGCGGCCCGCGGGCGGGCCGCCCGAGTTCCAGACGAGGATGTCGAGGCCGCCGAACGCCTCGACCGTCTGCGTCACCGCGCGCTCGAGATCCTGCGGCAGCGACACGTCGCCGCGGACGGCGAGCGCGCCGAGCCGGTCGGCTTCCCGCTCGAGGACGTCGCGCCGCCGGGCGAACATCGTCACGTTCGCGCCCTCCTCGCTCAGCGCCTCCGCGCTCGCGCGCGCGAGGCCGGAGGACGCACCGCACACGAGGGCAGTCCGCCCCTTCAATCCGAGATCCACGTCAGCAGGCTAGCCGCGTTCGCTCAATCGACGGCTCACGCCGGAGGCTACGCCGACGCGCCGCGAGGCGTAGTCGGAGGCGCTCGCACGCCGCCTCCCACGCGGCGTGCGCGAGTCGCGCCCCGTCGACAGCGCAAGCCCGACAGCACGGAGGGGGCGGGAGATCGCGCTCTCCCGCCCCCGAAGTTCCATCTCTCAGGTCGTCAGCACGCCGACGACTTCGCGGACCGCGGCGCTCGACTTGTCGAGCGCCGCTCTCTCGTCGTCGGTGAGGTCGAGCTCGATGATCTGCTCGATGCCGGTAGGGCCGAGCTTCACCGGCACGCCCATGTAGAGGCCGTCGATGCCGTACTCGCCCTCGAGGTACGCCGTGCAGGGGAGCACGCGCTTCTCGTCGAGCATGATCGAGTCGACCATCTGCGCGGCCGCGGCGCCCGGCGCGTACCAGGCGGAGGTGCCCATGAGGTTCACGAGCTCGCCGCCGCCCTTCGCGGTGCGCTCGACCATCGCCTGGATCCTGTCCTCGGCGACGAGCTTGCGCAGCGGGATGCCGCCGACGGTCGTCGCGCTGACGACGGGGACCATCTGGTCGCCGTGGCCGCCGAGCACCGTCGCCTGCACGTCCTTCACCGACGCGCCGGTCTCCCAGGCGATGAAGGTCGAGAAGCGGGCCGTGTCGAGGATGCCGGCCATCCCGAACACGCGCTCCTTCGGCCAGCCCGAGACGTTCTTCGCGACATGGCACATCGCGTCGAGCGGGTTCGAGACGACGATGACGATCGCGTCCGGGCTCTGGGCGGTCACCTTCTCGGTGACGTCCTTGACGATCTTCTCGTTCGTCGAGACGAGATCGTCCCGCGACATCCCCGGCGAGCGGGGCAGGCCGGCAGTGATCACGACGACGGACGAGCCGGCGGTCTCCTCGTAGCCGTTCGAGCCGGTGACGTTCGGCTCGTAGCCGAGCACCGCGCCCATCTGGTTGATGTCGAGCGCCTTGCCCTGCGGCAGGCCTTCCTTGATGTCGACCACGACGACGTCGGCGTAGTCGCGCGTCGCGAGGACCTGTGCACAGGTGGCGCCGACGTTGCCGGCACCGACGACGGTGACCTTCCTTCTGCTGCTCATGCGGGAACCCCAGCCTCCAGCTTCTCGATGATCGCGTCGGCGACCTGGCTCGTACCGACCGCAGTCGGGTCGTCGCGCGTCGGCTTCATGTCGTAGGTGACGCTCTTGCCTTCCCTGATGACGGCGGCGATCGCCTGCTCGAGGCGGTCGGCCGCGTCGCGCTCCTCGAGGTGCCGGAGCATCAGCATCCCCGACAGCATCTCGGCCATCGGGTTGACCTTGTTCTGGCCCGTGTACTTCGGCGCCGAGCCGTGCGTCGGCTCGAAGACGGCGACGCTCTCGCCGTAGTTCGCGCCGGGCGCGAGGCCGAGGCCGCCGATCATGCCGGCGCAGAGATCGGAGAGCACGTCGCCGTACAGGTTCGGCAGCACGAGCATGTCGTACTCCTCGGGCCGCTGGACGAGCTGCATGCACATGTTGTCCACGATGCGGTCGTCGAACTCGATGTCGGAGTTCTCCGCCGCGACCTCGCGGGCGACGTGCAGCCAGAGGCCGTCGCTGAACTTCATGATGTTCGCCTTGTGCACGCAGGTCACCTTGCGGCGGCCGTTCTTGCGCGCGTAGTCGAACGCGAACTCGAAGATCTTCCGCGTGCCGGTGATCGAGATCGGCTTGATCGAGATGCCCGCGTCGCGGTGGCGGAGCTTGCCGCCCTTCGACTCGATCCACTGCGTGAGCTCTTCGACGTCCGCCGTGCCCTGCTCGTACTCGATGCCGGCGTAGAGGTCCTCGGTGTTCTCGCGGATGATGATCAGGTCGACGTCCTCGAAGCGCGTGCGGACGCCCGGATACGTCTTGCAGGGGCGCACCTGCGCGTACATGTCGAGCTCCTTGCGGAGGGCGACGTTGACCGAGCGGAAGCCGCCGCCGACAGGTGTCGTGATCGGCCCCTTCAAGGCGACGCCGGCCTCGCGGACCGCGTCGAGGACTGCGGGCGGGAGCGGGTTCCCGCCGTACTGCTCCATGACGTCCGCCCCGGCTTCGCGGACGTCCCATGCGAATTCGACGCCCGTCGCCTCGAGGACGCGGCGCGTGGCCTCCGTCAGCTCGGGGCCGGTGCCGTCGCCGGGGATGAGAACGACGTTGTGTGCCATCGGGCGAATCTAGCGCTCCTGCACGTAGTCTCCGCGGCATGACGCTCGCCGAGGCGGCCGTGCAGGCGAACGAGCTCGCGGAGGCGGGCTCGGAGCGCGAGCTCGCGACGCTGCGCGGACAGTGGGACGACGAGCTCGAGGCGTCGGCCCGGTCGCAGGACTTCCGCGAGCGCGCCGTCGCCTTCCGCGCCGTCGGCCAGTTCCGCTGGCGGGCGAAGGAGGAGCTGCTGCGGCGCGGGCTCGACGATCAGTCGCCGGCGGCCCGCGGCTCGGCGCTGCTCTCGCTCGAGCTGCTGTCGCGCGACCATCCGTCGACCGTCAACGGCGTCCGCCGGGAGCTGCACACGCTCGCCGCCGAGGACGGGAACGCGGCCGTGCGGCGGCTCGCGATCCTCTGCCTCAAGAACGGGTCGCCGGAGCGCAACACGATCGTCCTGCTCGAAGGGCTCGCGCAGGACGACGAGGCCGACAAGGAGCTGCAGCGAGCGGCCGGCACGGTTGCGCAGGCCCTCAAGAAGCGCCAGGCTCAGAGGCGATGATCCGCGTCGCGCTCGCGCTCGTGGCAGCCGTCGGTGCACCGCACTCGCCGAGCACCTGCGCGATCGCCTGGAACGCGCGGGCCGGCGCGACGCTGCTGACCAGGGTCGCCCGCAGCCACGCGCGCACCGCGTTCATCCAGGACGACACGCTCGTCGCCACCGACACCTGGACGAAGACGTCGACCACGTCGACGCAGTCGAAGGGCTGCTCGATCGTCTTCGTCCTGCCCCGCGGCGGATCGATCCGCGCGTGGGGCAGGTGGCGCGGCTCGACCGTCGTCGGCTGGACCGCGATGCCCGCAGCGGCGTCGTTCCGGGTGCCGCACAACGCGCGCGTCCACGCGGACGGCACCGTCGGCTTCACCGGCTGAGCGCGAGCGTCCTAGACGCAGCTCGAGCAGACGGCGGTGCGCATGTGCTTGCCGCAGCTCGGGCAGATCCGCCGGCGCCGGCGCAGCTCGAGGGCGCTCTTCGAGAGCCCTGCGTACGTCATCAGCCAGCCGGCCCCCAGCGTCGCGATGGCGAAGGTCATGGTGTGCGGATCCGGCATCTCCTACCTCTTGGTCGACTTCTTCGCGTGGGGGTGCGCCTGGAAGTACAACTCGCGACGCCGTCGATCGGATACGTGCGTATAGAGCTCGGTCGTCGAGAGATCCGCGTGGCCGAGCATCTCCTGCACCGAGCGGAGGTCGGCGCCGCCGTCGAGGAGATGGGTGGCGAACGAGTGGCGCAGCAGGTGCGGATGCACGCGCTCGGGATCGAGCCCGGCCTTCTCGGCCAGCTTCCGGAGGATGAGGAACGCCCCGGCGCGGGTCAGCGCGCCGCCCTGGGCGTTGAGGAAGAGCTCCGGCCGGTGCCGCTTGTCGAGATACGGGCGGCCACGGCCGAGGTAGCGCTGGAGCGCCGTCACCGCCTGGCGTCCGATCGGGACGATGCGCTCCTTGGAGCCCTTGCCGATGACCCGCACGAAGCGCTGCTGGAGGTCGACGCCGGTCCGGTCGAGGCCGACCGCCTCGCTGACGCGCAGGCCGGCCCCGTAGAGGAGCTCGACGAGCGCCTGGTCGCGGAGCGCGCGCGGCGCCACGCCGGCCGCGGCCTCGATCAGCCGCTCGCACTCGCCCGGTGAGAGCGTCTTCGGCAGCGCCTTCCGCCGCTTCGGCAGGTCGAGCTCGGCGGCCGGGTTGTCGGTGCGCGCGCCGACGAGCATCTGGTGGCGGTAGAAGCTGCGCAGCGCCGCCACGCGGCGGCCGATCGTCGTCGCGGCCAGCCCGTCGGCGCGCATCTGCGCGACGTACGTCCGGAGCTCCTCGTTCGTCGCCTCCGCCGGCGACGCGCCGTCGAGGAACGCCTCGAAGCCGGCGAGGTCGCGCCGGTAGGCCTCGACGCTCTTCGGGGCGAGCCGCGCCGAGCTGAGGAGGAGGAACTGCTCGACGGCCGCGTCGCTCATGAGCGGGGATGCGCCGAGTCGTAGACCTTGCGCAGCCGCTTCGCATCGACGTGCGAGTACATCTGCGTCGTCGAGAGCGAGCTGTGCCCGAGCAGCTCCTGGATCGTGCGCAGGTCGGCGCCGCCCTCCAGCAGATGGGTCGCGAACGCGTGCCGGAGCTTGTGCGGGTGCGGGACGAGCCGCCGCAGCGTCGAGGTGTCGAGCCGCTTGCCGCGTGCGCTCAGGAAAAGGGCGTCGTTCGCGCCGGCGGCCAGCGCGGGTCGTGCGTCGCGGAGATAGAGCGAGACCCAGTACGCCGCCTCCTCGCCGAGCGGGACGACGCGGTCCTTCGCGCCCTTGCCCTCGCGGACGTGCACGAGCTCCTGCTCGAAGTCGACGTCGCCGAGATCGAGGCCGATCGCCTCGGCGGCGCGGAGGCCGGACGAGTAGACGAGCTCGACGAGCGCGCGGTTGCGCAGCGGCAGCGGGCCGTCTCCCTCCAGCGACTCGAGCTCCGCCTCGACCTCGCGCTGCTTCGGCGCCGCCGGCAGGCGCCGCGGGC
>JBEQUF010000346.1:0-3689 GCA_040349295.1 Actinomycetota bacterium
CTCCGTCCAGAGCACGAAGAACGCGACCGAGCGCGCCTACCGCATCCAGAAGCTCCTGAACGACTCGCTGAACGCGTACGGCGCGACGCTCGCGCTGCAGTCGACGAATCCGCAGACCCTGTCCAACATCCGCCGCGAGAACATCTCCTCGGACACGTACGTCGAGCTGCAGCGCCGCTTCTCGCGCGACGGCGTCTACACGTACACCGACATCATCCTCGGCCTGCCGGGCGAGAGCTACGGCGACTTCGCGGACAGCCTCGGCAAGGCGATCAGCGACGGCCAGCACAACCACGTGCAGTTCCACAACTGCTCGCTGCTCGTCAACGCGGAGATGGCGCAGCCCGACTACGTGGCGCGCTTCGGCATCCGCACCGTGCCGCAGCTGATCCGCAACCCGCATCAGTCGATCGACGACGTGAACGAGGTCGAGGAGCACCTGCCGACGGTCATCGCCACCGACGCGATGCCCGAGCGGGACTGGGTGCGCTCGAAGATGTACTGGTGGCTCGCCGACCTCTTCTACTTCGACCGGATGCTGCAGCTGCCGCTGGCGCTGCTCGAGGCCGAGCACGACATTCCCATCCGCACGTCGATCGAAGCGATCGTCGCCGCGGAGTCGCCGACGATCGCCGGCCTGGTCGACCGCCTGCGCCGGCACGCCGAGGCGATCCAGCACGGCGGGCCGGAGTACGTCAGCGAGCCGGCATACGGCGACCTGATCTTGCCGGCCGACCAGCACGGGCTGGTCACGCTCGTCCTCACGCGGCAGCTCGACGCGTTCTACGAGGAGGTGGCCGGCGTGCTCGGCGGCCTCTGCGACGACGACGTCGCCGTCTCGGACGCGCTCGAGCTGAACGCGGCGCTGCTGCGCGTGCCGTTCCGCCCGCCGACGTCGACCCTGGTCGTCTCGCACCCCGTGCTCGAGTACCACCAGGCGCTGCTGCGCGGCGAGCGGATCGAGCTCGAGGAACGCCTCGTCCCGTACGTGATCGACCGCACGGCCAAGCCGTTCCCGACCGTCGAGGCCTGGTTCGAGCACCTCGTCTGGTGCCACGGCAAGGACAAGCGCGGCTACCTGAACGAGGCGAGGCCGACCGGCGCCCGCACTAGTGTCCTCACCGCATGAGCACTCGGACCCGCACACTCGCCGCAGCCGGCTCGATCTGGGTGGTCGCGATGGTCGTCGGCCTGATCGCCGGCGGCTTCGTCTGGATCGCGATCGTCGGCGCCGTCGTCATGGCGGCCCTCTCGACGGCCTTCCGCGGCGGCCCCGCCTCGGGCGGCCGCCAGCGCAACCGGAACCGGAACAGGAACCGGGACCGCTCTAGCTGAGCGGGACGCCGGGCAGGAGGCCGAGCGCCTCCGCCTCGCGCTGCATCGGCGACGTCGCGGGATCGAGGTCGAAGGTCAGCGCCCGCACCGGGCGCCAGCGCTCCTCGACCCAGGCCGTCCCGCCGCACATCGGGCAGCGGACCGGCTCCGTGTGCCTCGAGGCCCCGTAGCCGCAGGCGTCACACCGGAAGCGACGCAGGGCGGCGGTCGAGATGGGCTTCGGCTCCGGCACTGCGGAGCGTCTACCCGCTTCGCGAGATTTCAGGCTCTTCGTGAGGAGATCTGAAGCGATGCTCCTGCCGGTCGTCCTCGAAGTGCCGGATGAGGAGGCCGCCGACGACGAAGAGGACGAGCTCGACGATCGTGATCGCGACGCGGTTGAGCACGGTCGCCCCGAGCGCCTGGCCGCTGGTGGCGATCGCGAGGATCAGCCCGTACATCGAGGCCTCGCGCGGCCCGAGGCCCGACGGGGCGAAGACGGCCACGACGGCGACGATCGCCCCGACCGCGCCGACGCCGCCGAGGAAGACGATGTCCGCGGCCTCGGGGTGGGCGCCGACCGAGCGGAGCAGGAAGAGGAGCGACGCGCCGCCGAGCACCCACGTGCCCGAGTAGAAGGCGAGCAGGAACGCCATCGTCGAGAGGCGGAGCGGCGGCATGCCGCCGTGCCCGAACCGGCGGAGGATCCGCGTCGCGAGCGGGCAGAAGATCCGCGGGTGCAGGAGCACCGTGATCACGGCCGCGAAGACGAGCAGCGGGATCAGCGGCGCGTTGACGCCGTCGACCCAGGCGAGCGAGATGATGAAGACGATCACGCCGGCGACGGCCGAGATCCCGGCCTCGATCAGGATCGAGATCGTGACGAGGGCGCCGTCGGTGATCCCCGCCCGCCGGGCGGCGACGACCCGGGCGGCCGGCGTCCAGACGCCGCCGGGGATGTACTTCGCGAGCATCGAGACCATCTCGGCCCGGAGCGCCTGCGGGTAGCTGATGTGCTGGCTCCAGTCGGCGAGGATCCGCATCCAGCCGAGCACGAAGGCCAGGTAATAGGCGGCGAGGAAGGCGCAGGCGATCGCGAAGTCGACGAGGTTCGCGTCGCGGAGGTCGTCGCCCGCGGAGTGGAACGAGCCGCGCACGGCCCACCCGACGGCCGCGAAGAAGATCGCGAGCACGAGGATCTGGCCGGCCACGAAGAGCCGGTGGTGCCGCTTCAGGAACCCCACATGGTCATCGTACGGATGTACATTCGGCCCGTGGAGTCGACGCTCCCGTACAGCTGGTACAGCGACCCGGAGATCCTCCGCCGGGAGCAGGAGCGGATCTTCCGGGGCACGTGGCAGTACGTCGGCCACCTCGGCGAGCTGCAGGGGCCCGGCAGCTACTTCACGAGCCGCGCCGGCCGGACGCCGATCGTCGTCACGCGCGCCCGCGACGGCGAGCTGCGCGCGTTCCTCAACGTCTGCCGGCACCGCGGCTTCCCGGTCGCGGACGGGGCCGGGAAGCGGGAGTCGATCCAGTGCCCGTACCACGCCTGGACGTACGGGCTCGACGGCTCGCTCCGCGCGGCGCCGCGCTCGGACGAGGAGCCCGACTTCCCGAAGTCGGAGCTCGGTCTCTGCGCGGTCGCCGTCGGCACCTGGGGGCCCTTCGTCTTCGCGAACACGGCCCGGGACTGCGAGCCGCTCGACGAGGCGCTCGGCTCGATGCCGGCGCAGGTCGCCGAGCTCGGCCTCGACGTCGACTCGCTCGTCCACTACATGCGCTGGGAGGCGACGCTCGAGGCGAACTGGAAGATCACCTGCGAGAACTTCCTCGAGTGCTACCACTGCCAGGTCGCCCACCCGCAGCTCGCGGAGGTGATCGACACGTCGGCCGAGGCGTACGCGCTCGCGACCGACGGCCGCCTCTCGTCGCAGCGCGGCCCGACGCGCGAGACGCCGCGGACGCGGATGCACCTCGACGGCGAGCTGCCACGCTCGCAGTTCCACTTCCTCTGGCCGAACCTCGGCGTGAACATCTTCCCCGGGCAGCCGAACATCTCGATCGGGCCGTTCGTCCCGGTCACGCCCGACAGCACGTACCGGTATCTCGACTACTTCTTCGGCCCCGACGTCGACCAGGCGTGGATCGACGAGCTGCTGGAGCTCGACGACCAGGTCGGGCGCGAGGACCGCGATCTCGTCGAGGGCGTGCACCGCGGGATGGCGAGTGCCGGCGACGCGATCGAGCACGGCGTGCTGATGGGGCGGTCGGAGCAGCTGATCGGCCATTTCCAGGGTTTGACGCGCGCAGCCCTGGAGCCCTGAGCTCCAGCGCGATACGCTCTCCGTCTCGTTTCAAACCCACAGGAGCGC
>JBEQUF010000380.1:0-7007 GCA_040349295.1 Actinomycetota bacterium
GACCGCCCGGCAAGAGGCAGACGTCCGTCGACGTGCCGCCCATGTCGAACGCGATCGCGTCGGGAACGCCGGCGCGCCGCGCGAGCAGACCCGCGCCGACGACCCCGCCCGCCGGCCCGGAGACGAGGATCGTCGCGGGATGCGCCGCCGCCTCGTCGACCGTCGCGACGCCGCCGGACGAGAGCATGACGAGCGGCTCCGGCAGCCCCGCGGCCCGCGCACCGTCCGCGAGCGCGCGCAGGTAGCGCGCCGCCACCGGCGCGAGATAGGCGTCGGCGGCCGTCGTCGACGCGCGCTCGTACTCCCGGAACTCCGGCGCCACCTCGTGCGACGCGACGACGTGCACGCCCGGGTAGCGGTCGCGCAGCGCGCGCACGACCGCCCGCTCGTGCGACGGGTCGCGAAACGAGAAGAGGAGACAGACCGCGACCGCCTCGACGCCCTCCGGGAGCGGCGGCACGTCGCCGAGGGGCGCGAGCTCGCCGTCCGGGCCGAGCCGGCCGGCCACGCCGAGGCACCGCTCGAGCGGGACGAGCGGCGCGGGCTGCTCCACGTCCAGGCGGTAGAGATGCGCGCGCGCCTGCCGGCGCGTGTGGAGCAGATGCTCGAAGCCCTCGTTCGCGACCAGCGCCGTCACGGCGCCGCGCCGCTCGAGCAGCGCATTCGTCGCGACCGTCGTCCCGTGCGCGAACCGGTCGACCGCCGCGGCGCCGACGGCACGCGCGGCCGCGAGCACCGACTCCTCCTGCCGCAGCGCCGTCGGCACCTTCGCGGTGCGCACGACGTCGCCGTCGAGCAACACGGCGTCCGTGAACGTGCCGCCGACGTCGACGCCCAGGATCGCCACCCCACTACTCTGCATCGCCGTGGCGATCCGCGCGTTCCTCTTCGACTTCGACGGCCTGATCCTCGACACCGAGTCGGCCTCGCGCGGCGGCTACCGCTGGCTGTACGAGCAGCACGGACAGACGCTGCCCGACGACCTCTGGATCACCGTCGTCGGCACGCACGGCACGTGGGACATCTGGGGCCACC
Organism: Actinomycetota bacterium; assembly: GCA_040349295.1. Taxonomy (GTDB): domain Bacteria; phylum Actinomycetota; class Thermoleophilia; order Gaiellales; family Gaiellaceae; genus Palsa-739. The sequence continues at coordinate 1,036 of JBEQUF010000380.1, forward strand.
TGGAGGAGCTCGTCGGCAAGACGATCGACCGCGACACGTGGAACGAGCGGCGGTACGCGCACGAGCTGTCGCTGCTCGAGGCGGAAGAGCTCAGGCCCGGGATCCTCGACTACTTCGAGTACGCGCGCGAGCACGACCTGAAGCGCGCGATCGTCTCGAGCGCGTCCCGGCGCTGGATCGACATGCACCTGGAGCGCTTCGAGCAGTCGATCGGCTGGGACGCGATCATCACCGCCGACCGCGACGCCTCCCGCGCCAAGCCGAATCCGACGATGTACCTCGAGGCGCTCGACGTGCTCGGCGTGGGCGCGGACGAGGCGGTCGTCTTCGAGGACTCGCCGAACGGCGTGCGCGCGGGCAAGGCGGCCGGCATCTTCGTGCTCGGCATCCCGAACGACGTCACGCGCGACGCCGGTCTCGACGAGGCCGACCTCGTCGTCGACTCGCTCGCCGACCTGCCCCCGGCCGAGCTCCTAGAACGCGCGAACGGCCGCGGTGGCGGCGGCGCCGGCGAGCACGATCGCCCAGTACGGGGCGCGGGCGAGCGCGAGTAGGACGGCGGCGCCGGCTCCGGCGAGCCGCGCGTCGACGACGAGGTGCCGCCCCTTCCCGAAGGTCTCGTCGATCACGAGCGCGGCGAGGATCGCGGGCGCGACCAGCTCGAGCAGCCGCTCGGCCCGCGGCGGCAGCGTGCGGTGCGCGACCCCGACCGGTCCGACCGCCTTGATCAGCATCGTCCCGGCGCCGACGACGAGCACCGCGATCCACGCGTCGCTCACGCGCGCCGCCACCCGGCGAGCACTGCGGCGGTCGCGACGACGATCGGCACCCCGGCCGGCGTCACCGGCGTCAGCGCGGCGGCGATCGTCGCGCCGAGGACGGCGACGGTCGCCCGTGTGCGCGAGCGGATCTGCATCGCGAGCAACGCGACGAAGAGCGCCGCGAAGGCGCCGTCGATGCCGTACCGGTTCGGATCGCCGATCACCGAGCCGAGCGCGACCCCTGTCGCCGTGCCGCCGACCCAGCAGATCCACAGCAGCACGCAGATGCCGACGATCAGCGAGCGGTCGCCGTTGCCGAGCGCCCACGACTCGTCGACGACGAGCTGCGCCTCGGCGAACCGCCGCACCAGCCGGCCCCGGAAGGCGCGAGCGACGCTGATGCCGATCGGCCCGTAGCGCGAGTTGAGGAGGAGCGCCGCGACGATCGCGGCGGCGAGCGTGCTGCCGCCGCCGAGCAGCGACACGGTCGCGATCTGCGACGAGCCGGCGAAGGTCGTCGCGGACATGACGATCGCGGCCGTGCCGCCGAAGTGCTCCGTGCGTGCGAGGACGCCGAACGAGAGGCCGACGGCCGTCGCAGCGGGAAAGACGGGCGCGCCCGCGCGCAGCGCTCGGCGCAGGAGTAGCGTTGTCGCGGTCGACTCCATCTGAACGGAGGCTTGCATGATCGCGCGAGTCTGGCGAGGAGCAACGCTCGCCGAGAACGGGGATGCATACGCGGCCTATCTGGAGGAGAGCGGCATGCGGTCGGCGCGTGCGCTGACCGGCTCACGCGGGACGCTCGTGCTGCGGCGCGAGCGCGCGGGCTACACGGAGTTCGAGACGATCCTCCTCTTCGACTCGATGCAGGACATCCGCGCGTTCGCGGGCGACGAGCTCGAGATGGCCGTGTTCTTCCCCGAGGACGACCGCTATCTCGTGGAGCGAGATCTCGAGGTGCGCCACTTCGAGGCCGACGTCCGCCTGACCGAGCCTGGCTAGGCTCAGCGGCGGAGCGGCACGGGCCCGGTGGCCCAGCGCGTCTTCAAAACGCGTCAGGCGGCGTAACCCGTCGCTGGGTCGGTTCGACTCCGGCGCCGCTCCGTTCAGCCGCTGCTGCAGCCGGCGGTGCCCATGCGAATCGCCGGGATCGGCCGTGCCGCCTCGAGCGCCTGGAAGCACTGCTGACAGACGACGCTCGACGCGGCCGCCGCGCGGTCGATGAGCCGGTTGCGGGCGATGTTCGTGATCGGCGCGGTGGCGACGTCGCGAAGGAACGCGTCGGTTGCGACGTTGATCGCGTGGTTGCCGTCGAGCCGGTTCTTCGTCGGCAGCGCCGCCGCGGCCCGGATCGCGACCAGGTCGCGCCGGATCCTCGCCAGCGAGCGCTGCGTCGCCGCGCACGTGGTCGTCGTCGCCTTCGCGGCCGGGCGCCGGTGACCGCCGCAGCCGGCGGCGGCACCGCAGAGCAGCACGAGCACGCAGGCGACCCCGGCACGCGTCACGCGTCCGACACTAGCAATCGGTCTTCGCCGGTGTTGCACGGCGGAGGAACGACCGGCTCTCGACGAGCACGCAGCCGGATTCGAGCATGTCGGCCACGTTGCGCTGCGCGTCGGGATCGACGGCCAGGCGGGCGCGGTACTGCTCGTAGGCGGCGAGCGACTCGAAGTCGATGAGCGCGACCGCGTAGTTGTTCGCGCCCTCCTTCGGCAGGAAGTAGCCGAGCAGCGAGCCGCCGCAGCGCTCGATGATCGGCGGCCACCGCTCGGCGTAGTCCTCGAAGGCCGGCAGACGCCGCGGGTCGAGCGTGTACTGGATGACGCAGGTGATCATGCGGACGAGCGTCGCACGCAGACCCTTCGACGGCGGTCGAATCGTCCCGCGCCTACGATCGGGCGATGGACGGCGACGCGGACATCGCTGCGGTCGGGGCGCTGCTCGCGGAACCCGCACGCGCGAGCGTGCTGCTCGCCCTCGCCGACGGCCGGTCGCTCGCGGCGAGCATGCTCGCGGCGGAGGCGGGCGTCGCCGCGTCGACCGCGAGCCACCATCTTGCGCGGCTCGTCGACGCCGGCCTCGTGCGCGTCGAGTCGCGCGGCCGCCACCGGTACTTCTCCCTCGCCGGGCCGCAGGTCGGCGAGCTGATCGAGGCGGTTGCGCGCGTCGCGCCGCCGAAGCCCGTCACGTCACTGCGCGAAGGGACGCGGGCGCACGCCGTGCGCTACGCGCGCAGCTGCTACGACCACCTGGCCGGCCGGCTCGGGATCGCCGTCGCGGACGCGCTCTGCGACGACGACTTCGCGATCACCGCGGCGGGAGCACGCCGGCTGCATGCGATCGGCGTCGACGTGCGCACCGGCGACCACGCGCGCGCCTGTCGCGACTGGACGGAGCAACGGGACCACATCGCCGGGCCGCTCGGCACCGAGCTCCTGTCCGCGCTCGTGCAGCACGGCTGGCTGCGGCGCGACGCGCGCACGCGCGCCGTCCGCGTGACCGAGGCCGGGGCCGCGGAGCTCCCGCGGCGCCTCCACGTCGAGCTGCCCTAGCAGGAGAGCATCGTCTGCCCCGGGTCGGGGTCGCGCTCGCCGCCGACCGTCTGACGGCAGACCCGCGGCCCGCCGCGCACCCACACGACGCGCCAGCGCCCATGCGCGAGCGCGACCCGCACGACGTACGTCGCGGGCTGTGCACGTGAGCCCGCGCGCGGCCACACCGCGACGTGCACGAGCGGCGGCGCGCCGCGCACCGAGTACCGTGCCGGCGCGTGCACTCGCGCGACGATCGCGCGCTCGGCGAGGAGCTGGGCCGGGAGCATGCGCACACGCTTGCACGCCGATGCTTCGACGCCCGCCGAACCATGCGCCGCAGCTCGACGCCTGGTCGCGGCTCACGGCTCGAGCAGCGCCGCGATCCTCCGCAGGTCGACGACGCAGTGCAGAAGGCTCTCGTCGAGACCCCGCCGCTCGGCGGCGGCGATCGCGTCCCGCACGAGCGTCGAAGCAATCAGCAGCGCCGTCGGCGGCGTGTCGCCGCCCTCCCCGAGCGCCGTCGCCGCCGTGTCGAGCGCGGCGGCTGCCAGCAGCAGCGCGGAGACGACATCCGTCTTCGCGCCCTCGCCGTGCCGGTCGATGTAGCCCGCAGCCGTCTCCTCGCAATGGCGAGCGCAGCTCTCGAGCTCCGCCGCGAGCTCGCTCCTCGATGTGCCCTGCATGCCGCACGACGCGTTCCCCGATCGGGGCACGGCTATACCAGCGACTTCGCCACGACGAGATGGCCGGCGCGCTCGTCGACCACGCGCTCGACGTCGAGGAGCTCGTGACCGCGGATCACGAAGAACCGGTCCTCGTGGCTCCGCACCTCCTCGTACTCGTCGAGCGGCACGCCGGGGATCCGCTCCACGCAGGCGACGTCCGCGCATTCGCAGACGAGCGTCAGGATCTCGCCCTCGGAGAGCGCCTCGACCCGTTCGTTGATGCGCCGGAAGAGCTTCTCGTTCTCGGCGGCGCGTTGGGCCCGGAGGTCCACCCGCCCGACCCTACTACTGCGCCGTCCCGACATAGAGGACGATGGCCAAACCCTGCGGTTCCGAGCCGGTCGGCGTCTCGGCGACGACGACGCCGTCGCTCGCCGGGTCGCTCACGGGCCAGTGGACGACGATCACCGAGAAGCCGGCGCCGGTCAGGTTGTCCTGCGCAGTCTGCTCGTCGGCGCCCGTGTCGTCGGTCACGGTCGCCGCAGGCTGCGGGTGGGCGCCCGCGGAGACCTGGAGCTTCACCTTGCCGCCGGGCGCGTTCGCGTTCGCGACGACGACGCCCGCCGGCTGCGAGGAGGTGACGTACTGCACGACTGCCTGCTGCCGGCCCTGGGCGATCCGCTGCACCGCGGCGCCGAGCCGCATGCCGCGATAGTCGTTTCCCGCCCGGGTCTGCGTGGTCGTCGGCGTCGTCGCCGTCGTCTGCGGGGCGCCGGTCGCGACGTTGACGCGCACGGTCGAGCCCTGCCCCGCCTGCGCGCCCGCCGCAGGGGTCTGACCGGTGACCGTACCCGGCGGCTGCGACGACCGCACGTGGACGACCCTCGCGTTCAGCCCCGCCTGCTGCAGCGCGTTCACGGCCGCCTGCTCCGGCTGCCCGACCACGTCGGGGACGGCGACCGCCGCCGCGCCCTTCGCGACGGAGAGCGTCACGACCGTCCCCCTCTTCGAGCGCTCACCCGCCTTCGGCGCCTGCTCGACGACGGTGCCGGGCGCCGCCTTCGCCTGCGTCTGCTGGAGCTGCGCGCCGAGACCCTTCGCCTGAAGCTGCTTGACGGCGTCGGCCGCCGCGAGCCCGACGAGCTGCGGCACGCGCACGCCGGCCGGGCCCTTCGAGACGACGAGCGTGACGACGGTTCCCTGCGCGACCGTCTTCCTCGCGCGCGGCCCCTGGCCGACGACGATGTCCTTCGGCTTCGTCCCGGCACGCTTCACGAGCTTGACGCCGAGCTTCGCCTCCCGCAGCTGGAAGAGCGCCGCCTGCAGCTTGATGCCCGTCACCTTCGGCACCGACGTCTTTGCGGTCAGCACGACGGCCGTCGTCGACCCCGCCGAGCGATCGTGCCGGTACTGCGTCAGCCAGACGATCAGGCCGGCGAGCGCGGCGAGGAGCGCGAGCCCCGCGAGCCAGAGCGCCCGGTCGCCGCGCGGCACCGCCACGGCCTGCGCCTGCGGCACCGCCGGGACGCCGCCGAGCCTGCGCACCGTCTCGGCGATGCGGCGCCGGCGCTGCCCTGGGAAGCGGGCGCGCTCGACGTACGAGACCCACCGGTCGAGCTGGTCGGGCGGCAGCGACCAGAAGCGCTCGCGCGCGGCGGGCGCAACGGCGAGCGCGTCCTCGAGGTCTCCGGGTACCGGGCGACGGGCCATGGTCCGTCGAGCAAACGCCGGAGCGGAGGCTGGGGTTACGCGAGCGGCAGCCCGGCGAGCCGCCAGTCGGCGAGACCGCCGCGGTAGACCTGCACCTCGAGATAGCCGAGCGCGCGGAGGCCGCGGGCGACCCGGTCGCTCGTCCGGCAGACCCACGAGCCGCAGTAGACGACGATCGGCGCCTCGAGATCGGGCAGGAGCGCCGGCGCGAGTGCCTCGACCCGGTCGGCCGGGATGTTCACCGCCGTCGGCAGGCGGCGGCGCCGGAAGGCGTTCGGATGCTGCGCGTCGACCACCGTCAG
>JBEQUF010000011.1:0-7115 GCA_040349295.1 Actinomycetota bacterium
TCTCGCGCAGGTCGGCGTCGAGCGCGACCGGCAGCCCGAGCCGGCCGGCGAGGATCTCCGCCGTCTCCTTCGCGCGCGACAGGTCGCTCGCGTAGATCGCGTCGACGTGCTCGGCGGCGAGCGTCTCGGCGAGCGCCGTCGCCTGACGCCGCCCGACGTCGTTCAACGGCCGGTCGGTGTGCCCCTGGAGCCGCCCGGCGGCGTTCCAGTCGGTCTCGCCATGGCGAACGAGCAGCAGCTCCGTCACGGACGACTAGGCTAGTCCGCCGTGGACCTCGGACTGCGCGACCAGGTTGTGCTCGTCACCGGCTCGACCGGTGGGATCGGCGCGGCCGTCGCGGAGCTCCTGCGCGGCGAGGGCGCGACCGTCGTCACGACGGGACGCAGCGGCGGCGACGTGCAGGCCGATCTCGCGCAGGCCGGCGAGCCCGAGCGCCTCGTGCGCGAGACCGAGGAGCGCCACGGCCGCGTCGACGTGCTCGTGAACAACGTCGGCGTCGCCTACCAGCGCACCTTCGAAGAGGTGTCGGACGAGCAGTGGGACGCGCTCTGGCAGCTGAACGTCATGAGCTACGTGCGCACGATCCGCGCCGTCCTCCCGGGAATGAAGGCGCGCGGCGGCGGCGTCATCGTCAACGTCTCGTCGACCGCCGGGAAGCGGCCGAGCGCGTCGATGCCCGACTACTCCGTGACGAAGGCCGCGGTGCTCAGCCTGTCGCGCTTGATCGCCGACGTCTACGCCAAGGACGGCATCCGCTGCAACGCGGTGACGCCCGGCCCGACCGCGACGGAGGCGTGGCTCGGCGAAGGCGGGCTCGCCGACCAGCAGGCGTCGCGCAGCGGCAAGTCGCGGGACGACGTGCTCGCGTCGGTCGGCGGCGGCCGGCCGCTCGGCAGGCTCGCCGAGCCGGACGAGATCGCCTCGGTCGTCGCGTTCCTCTGTTCGCCGCGCTCGAGCTACGTCACCGGCGCCGCCTGGAGCGCCGACGGGGGAACCGTCCCGATCATCATCTGACGCGGCGCGACCGCTTCGCTTCGCTCGCGCGCGGCCCTGGCCTCGTCGCAGCCGTCCTCTAGATTGGCCGTGTATGCCTGAGACTGCCGGTCGCGTTGCCGATGCCTTCGCCGGGCTCGTGCGGGAGCACGAGGAGCGCTGGCTGTCGCCGCTCGCCGTCCGCTCCTACGAGACACGCGGACGCAACCTGCCGGAGGAGGAGTGTCGGCTGCGGACGCCGTTCCAGCGCGACCGAGACCGCATCGTCCACTCGAAGGCGTTCCGCCGCCTCCGCCACAAGACGCAGGTCTTCGTCGATCCCGAGGGCGACCACTTCCGGACCCGGATCACGCACACGCTCGAGACGGCCGGGATCGCGCGCGGCATCGCCCGTGCGCTGCAGCTGAACGAGGACCTGACCGGGGCGATCGGTCTCGGGCACGACCTCGGCCACCCGCCGTTCGGTCACGCCGGCGAGCACGCGCTCGACGAGCTGCTGCGCGGGCGCGGCGGCCGCGGCTTCCGGCACAACGAGCACTCGCTCCGGGTCGTCGAGCATCTCGAGCGCGACGGCCGGGGCCTCAACCTGACGTGGGAGGTGCGCGACGGCATCCTCAAGCACACCGGCCCGGTCGAGCCGGAGACGCTCGAGGGCAGGATCGTGCGCATCGTCGACCGCGTCGCGTACATCAACCACGACATCGACGACGCGCTCCGCGCCGGGATCCTCGAGCCGGGCGACCTGCCGGGCGAGGAGATCGCGATCCTCGGCGAGACCGGCTCGCGGCGCATCGACACGCTCGTCCACGACCTCGTCGAGTCGTCGTCGGTCGCCGGCGACATCGTCCAGAGCGACGAGGTCGGCGAGGCGATGCTCTCGCTGCGCCGCTTCATGTTCGAGCGCGTGTACCAGCAGCAGGACCACACCTACGTCGCCGCGACCGTCAAGCGGATCTTCGACGACCTCGTCGGGAAGGGATCCTCGCTCGAGGAGGCGACCGACTATCTCGCAGGGATGACCGACCGCTTCGCGCTCGCCTACGAGACGTCGTAGTCGTGGCGCGGATCAAGGACAGCTCGATCGAGCAGGTCAAGTCGGCGATGGAGATCGTGCCGGTCGTCGAGCAGTACGTGCAGCTGCGGAAGGCGGGGGCCACGTACAAGGGGCTGTGCCCGTTCCACCAGGAGCGGACGCCGAGCTTCGTCGTGACGCCGGTGCGCGGCACGTTCAAGTGCTTCGGGTGCAGCGAGGGCGGTGACGCGATCACCTTCGTCGAGAAGATGGAGAACACCGACTTCGTCGGCGCGATCGAGACGCTCGCGAAGCGCTTCGGCGTCGAGCTCGAGTACGAGGAGTCGAGCCCCGAGGCCGACCGTGCACGCCGGCGCCGCGAGCGGCTGGTGCAGCTGCTCGACCGGGCGGCCGTCTTCTACGAGCGCCAGCTCTGGGACTCGGACGGCGGCGCGTTCGCGCGCGACTACCTCCGCTCGCGCGGGCTGGGGGAGGAGATCGCCCGGACGTTCCGGCTCGGCTACGCGCCGGGCGGCCCGACGCTGACGCGCGCCGCGATCGGGCAGGGGTTCACCCAGGACGAGCTCGTCGCCGCCGGCCTCGCGAACAGCCGCGGCAACGACTACTTCAACCGGCGGCTGCTCTTCCCACTCGCCGACGCGCGCGGCGTCGTGCGCGGCTTCCAGGCGCGGATGCTCCACGACGACGACCCGCTGCAGGGCAAGTACGTGAACACGCGCGAGAGCGACCTCTTCAAGAAGGGCGACCTGCTCTACGGGCTCGACCTCGCCCGGCAGGCGATCGCGAAGCAGAGCCGCGCCGTGATCGTCGAAGGGAACACGGACGTGATCGCGCTCCGGCAGGCCGGCTTCGAGCCGGTCGTCGCCTCGATGGGCACGGCGCTGACCGAGGCGCAGCTCCGCGAGCTGAAGCGTCTGACGACGAAGCTCTTCCTCTGCTTCGACGCGGACGCGGCCGGGACCGACGCGACGCTGCGCGGCATGGAGCTCGCCGTCAAGCAGGGCTTCGACATCCAGGTCGTCTCGCTGCCGCAGGGCACCGACCCCGCCGACGACCCGCAGGCCTTCGACCGGCAGCTCGGCCGGCCGGTGCCGTACCTCGTCCACCGCGTCCGGCTCCTGCACAAGAAGGCGCCCGACCGGAACGCGGCCTATCTCGCGATCCGGGAGCTGCTCAACGGCTACCCCGACTCGCCGGACCACCAGGACGCGCGGAAGCTCGCCGCCGACCTCCTCGACCTGCCGCCGGAGATGCAGGTCGCGCTGGCGCCGGCGCGGACCCGCGGCCGGGCGACCGAGATCTCGCCGCGGCTGCTCGAGGCCGGCCAGCGGCTCGAGCGCAGCGCGCTCGCCGGCGTCACGGCCTATCCGAAGCTGGCGCGCGCGCTCGAGGAGCTCGGACCGGAGCACTTCGACGTCGAGCTGCACCGTCGCGCGCGCGCGAACATCCTCGGCGAGGCGACCGACGATCCCGACGTCCGTGCGCTCGTCGACGAGCTGCACGCGCTCGCCGCCGTCGAGGAGATCCCCGAGCTGACGGCCGAGGAGTACCTGCTCCGCCTGCGCGAGCGGCGGCTGGAGCGGCAGCTCCAGGCCGCGCCGCCGGAGGACTTCAAGGAGCTGCAGCAACGGCTCCAGGAGGTCCGGGCGGCGCTGCGCGACCTCGGCTGACGCCTGGCTACAATCCTGCGGCTGAGCGATCCCCGGTAGCTCAATTGGCAGAGCATCCGGCTGTTAACCGGAGGGTTGTTGGTTCGAGTCCAACCCGGGGAGCTTCCTACGCGGCCGAGCGCGGCCGCGCGTGCTCCCAGACGCCGCCCGAGCACATCGGGCAGCGCTCCGGGGCGATCGCGACGACGACGCCGTAGCCGCACCCGGTGCACCGCAGCTCGAAGCGGAACGGGCGGACGGTGAGGGAGGCGACGGGCATGCGGGGGGATGCTGGAGGAACCGCCGCGGCGTGCCCATGTGACGAACCACGCAACGCCGCTGCGGGAAAGTACGGATTTCGGGCGTTACGAAACGGGCGCCGGCGGCAATCGGGAACGCATGAACGAGGAACGGCAGTCCGATCTGATCATGGCGTCGGCGCTCGCGAAGACGCTCAGCGACGTGGTGGAGCGCCTCGACTCCGACATCTGCGCCCCGGAGACGGTCGACGGGCTCGGCGAGATCGCGAAGCGGGCCGAGGCCGAGCTCCGCGACAACGGCTAGCGCGACGACACCACGATCCGGAACCGGGCGGCGCGGTAGGCCTTCGTGCGCTCGCCGTTCGTCAGGCCGTACATCACCGTCGTCGTTCCGGGCCGGCCCGCGACGAGGACGAAGACCGTCACGTCGGAGTTCGGGACGTCCGCCTCGTAGAGGGGCTTCACGATCCGCGTGTCGAACGGCCGGGCGCCGCGCCAGGTGAGCCCGGACTCCCCGCGTGGGAGGGCGATCCCGATCAGCTCCTGCGAGACCGTGCGGATCGTCGTCACGGGTGAGGCCGGCAGCGATCCGACGGGCGGGGCGGAGACGGGCGCGAGCAGGGCGAGAACCGCGGCGAAGACTGCCATGCCCGCTGATCCGCCACCGCCGGCCGCCGGGAATCGGGGCGGCCGCGGATGCGTTGGTACCAGGTACAATTCCGATACCTAGTACGACCATGGAAGGTGAGAGGACTTTGACCGAACTATTGCTCGTTCCGCTCGAGGACACGGTCGTGTTCCCGGGCATGAGCGTGACCCTGACGGTCGACGTCGGCGACGAAGACCGTGTCCTGCTCGTCCCGAAGCACGACGGCGAGTACTCGAGCGTCGGCCTCGTCGCAGACGTCGAGGACCGGGTCCGCCTGCGCGGCGGCATCCGCGCCGTCTCGCTCGAAGGGCTGCACCGCGCCGTGATCGGCGCCGCCCGCACCGACCCCCAGGGCCAGCTCCGCGTCGAGGTGGAGGAGCGCCCCGACGAGAACCCGCCGCCCGTCCAGACGCGCGAGCTCGAGCGCGAGTACCGCGCGATCGTCGAGGAGATCCTCGAGATCCGCGAGGCGGACGAGCGCATCTCCGCGTTCCTGCGCTCGATCACCGAGGCAGGCACGCTCGCCGACACCGCCGCGTACGCGCCCGACATCACCTTTGCGCAGCGCGTGCAGCTGCTCGAGAAGACGGACGTCGTCGAGCGGCTCGAGTTCGCGGTCCAGCTCCAGCGCGAGCGGCTCGCCGAGCTGCAGGTGCGCCGGCGCATCCGTGAGGACGTCGAGTCCGACGCCCAGAAGCAGCAGCGCGAGTACGTGCTGCGCAAGCAGATGGAGTCGATCCGCAAGGAGCTCGGCGAGGACGGCGGCTCCGTCGTCGAGGAGTACCGCCAGAAGATCGAAGAGGCCGGCATGCCCGACCACGTCCGCGAGCAGGCGGAGCGCGAGCTGCGCCGCCTCGAGACGATGGGCGAGGGCTCCGGCGAGTCGTCGATGATCCGCACGTACCTCGACTGGCTGACCGCCGTGCCGTGGAGCAAGCGCAGCGACGAGCGGCTTGACCCGCAGCACGCGCGCGAGGTGCTCGACGCCGACCACGCCGGGCTCGAGGACGTGAAGGACCGCATCGTCGAGTACCTGGCCGTCCGCAAGCTGCGCGAGGAGCGCGGCATCGCGAACGACAAGCGGTCGGGTGCGATCCTGACGCTGATCGGGCCGCCCGGCACCGGCAAGACGTCGATCGGCGAGTCGGTCGCGCGGGCGCTGAACCGCGAGTTCGTGCGGCTCTCGCTCGGCGGCATCCGCGACGAGGCGGAGATCCGCGGTCACCGTCGCACGTACATCGGCGCGCTTCCGGGCCGCCTCGTGCGTGCGCTGCGCGACGCGAAGACGATGAACCCGGTGATCCTGCTCGACGAGGTCGACAAGGTCGGCGCCGACTGGCGCGGCGACCCGTCGGCCGCGCTGCTCGAGGTGCTGGACCCGGCGCAGAACCACACGTTCCGCGACCACTACCTCGACGTCGAGCTCGACCTGTCCGACGTCTTCTTCATCGCGACCGCGAACGTCGCCGACACGATCCCCGGCCCGCTGCTCGACCGGATGGAGGTCATCGGCTTCGACGGCTACACGGTCGACGAGAAGACGGCGATCGCCCGCGACTACCTCTGGCCGCGCCAGCGCGAGCGGAACGGCCTGCGCGAGGACGAGGTCACGGTCGGCGAGGACGTGCTCCAGCTCGTCGTCTCCGAGTACACGCGCGAGGCCGGCGTCCGCCAGCTCGAGCGCGAGCTCGGGAAGATCCTCCGCAAGACGGCGACGCGGATCGCTTCCGGCACGGCCGAGGCGCCGATCACGGTCGACGTCACCGCGGTGCGCGACGCGCTCGGCAAGCAGAAGGTGTTCCAGGAGGTCGCGGAGCGCACGGCGGTGCCGGGCGTCGCGACCGGGCTCGCAGTCACCGGCGCGGGCGGCGACGTCCTCTTCATCGAGGCGACCTCGATGGACGGCAACGGCGACCTCGTGCTGACCGGTCAGCTCGGCGACGTGATGAAGGAGTCGGCACGCATCGCGCTGTCGTACGTCCGCTCGCACGCCGAGGCGCTCGGCATCGCGCCCGACGCGTTCAAGGACAAGACGTTCCACGTCCACGTTCCTGCCGGCGCGATCCCGAAGGACGGGCCGAGCGCAGGCATCACGATGACGACCGCGTTCGCGTCGCTCCTCTCCGGCCGCCCGGTGAAGCACACCGTCGGCATGACCGGCGAGGTGACGCTGCAGGGCCGCGTGCTGCCGATCGGCGGGCTGAAGCAGAAGGTGCTCGCCGGTCACGCCGCGGGGCTGACCGACGTGATCATCCCCGAGCGCAACCGCGCCGACCTGGACGACGTCCCGGCGGACGTGCGCGAGGCGATGTCGTTCCACCCGGTGATGACGCTCGGCGAGGTGCTCGAGCTCGCGCTCGAGCCGAAGGCGCAGCACCTGCATGCGGTGTAGGCAATGCAAGCCGGTGCCCGAGGAGATCGCCCGCGCGGCCGATCTCCTCGGGCGCCGCTGGATGCTCGCCATCCTGTGGGCCGCCGCCGAGGAGGGCGCCGTGCGCTGGAACGAGTTCAAGCAGGCGCTCGAGGGAAT
>JBEQUF010000019.1:0-3081 GCA_040349295.1 Actinomycetota bacterium
ACGACCGCGGTCGCGAAGGGCGACCTGACGCAGAAGATCACCGTCGACGCGCGCGGCGAGGTGCTGCAGCTCGCGCAGACGATCAACACGATGGTCGACCAGCTCTCGTCGTTCGCCGACGAGGTGACGCGCGTCGCCCGCGAGGTCGGCACCGAGGGCGTCCTCGGCGGTCAGGCCCGCGTCGAGGGCGTCAGCGGCACGTGGCGCGAGCTGACCGAGAACGTGAACGGCATGGCGTCGAACCTCACCGGCCAGGTGCGCAACATCGCCGAGGTGACGACCGCGGTCGCGACGGGCGACCTCTCGAAGAAGATCACCGTCGACGCGAAGGGCGAGGTCAACGAGCTGAAGGAGACCATCAACACGATGGTCGACCAGCTGCGCGCGTTCAGCGCCGAGGTGACGCGCGTCGCGCGCGAGGTCGGCACCGAGGGCAGGCTCGGCGGCCAGGCGTCGGTCGAGGGCGTCAGCGGCGTGTGGCGCGACCTCACCGACAACGTGAACTTCATGGCCTCGTCGCTGACCGAGCAGGTCCGCAACATCGCCAACGTCACGACCGCGGTCGCGAACGGCGACCTGACGAAGAAGATCACCGTCGAGGTGAAGGGCGAGATCGCGGAGCTGAAGGACACGATCAACACGATGGTCGACCAGCTCTCGAGCTTCGCGGCCGAGGTGACGCGCGTCGCCCGCGAGGTCGGCACCGAGGGCAAGCTCGGCGGCCAGGCGAACGTCCGCGGCGTCAGCGGCACGTGGAAGGACCTGACGGACTCGGTGAACGGCCTCGCCGACAACCTGACGAGCCAGGTGCGCAACATCGCCGACGTCACGACGGCCGTCGCGCAGGGCGACCTGAGCAAGAAGGTCACGGTCGAGGTGCGCGGCGAGGTGCTCGCGCTCAAGAACACGATCAACACGATGGTCGACCAGCTCTCGTCGTTCGCCGACGAGCTCACACGGGTGGCGCGCGAGGTCGGCACCGAGGGCAAGCTCGGCGGCCAGGCGCAGGTCGAGGGCGTCAGCGGCGTCTGGCGCGGCCTCACCGAGAACGTCAACACGCTGGCCGCCACGCTGACGACCCAGCTGCGCGCGATCGCGGACGTCTCGACCGCCGTCACGCAGGGCGACCTGACGCGCTCGATCGCCGTGGAGGCGGAGGGCGAGATCGATCAGCTGAAGGAGAACATCAACCAGATGATCTCCAACCTCCGCACGACGACCGAGCGGAACGCGGAGCAGGACTGGCTGAACTCGAACCTCGCGCGGTTCTCCGGCCTCATGCAGGGGCAGCGCGACCTGCAGGAGGTCTCGCGGCTGATCATGTCCGAGCTGACGCCGCTTGTCGGCGCCCAGTACGGCGCGTTCTTCCTCGTCGACGAGGCGGACGTCGAGGAACCGGCGTATCAGCTCGTCGCGTCGTACGGCTACAAGACGCGCAAGAAGGTCGCGAACCGGTTCAAGGTCGGCGAGTCGCTCGTCGGCCAGGCTGCGCTCGAGCGGCAGTCGATCCTGATCACCGAGCCGCCCGACGACTACATCCGCGTCGCGTCCGGCCTCGGCGAAGCGGTGCCGCGCAACATCATCGTCATGCCGATCCTCTTCGAGGACCAGGTGATGGGCGTCACCGAGCTCGCGTCGTTCACCCCGTTCACCGAGGTGCAGCGGAGCTTCCTCGAAGGGCTCGGCGAGACGATCGGCATCGTCATCAACACGATCCAGGCGACGATGCGCACGGAGGATCTCCTGCGCCAGTCGCAGGCGCTGACGCTCGAGCTCCAGGAGCGGTCGGAGGAGCTGCAGTCGCAGCAGGAGGAGCTGAAGCGCGCGAACACGGAGCTCGAGCAGCAGGCGCAGACGCTGAAGGCGTCGGAGGAGCTGCTGCAGACGCAGCAGGAGGAGCTGCAGCAGACGAACGAGGAGCTCGAGGAGAAGGCGCAGCTGCTCGAGGAGCAGAACAAGCGCATCGAGATCAAGAACCGCGAGATCGAGCTGGCGCGGACGACGCTGCAGGAGCGTGCCGAGCAGCTCGCCCTCTCGTCGAAGTACAAGAGCGAGTTCCTCGCGAACATGAGCCACGAGCTGCGCACACCGCTCAACTCGCTGCTCATCCTCGCGAAGCTCCTCGCCGAGAACACCGAAGGGAACCTCAGCGGCAAGCAGGTCGAGTTCGCGACGACGATCCACCAGGCCGGCACCGACCTGCTGCAGCTGATCAACGACATCCTCGACCTGACGAAGGTCGAGGCCGGGAAGATGGACGTCAACGCGGGCGACGTGACGCTGTCGGAGGTGCGGGAGTACGCGCTTCGCACGTTCGAGCCGATGACCGAGCAGAAGGGCCTCGAGCTCAACGTCGAGATCGTCGGCGCGAGCGTGCCGCCGACGATCGTCACCGACGAGCAGCGGCTGCAGCAGATCCTCAAGAACCTGCTCTCGAACGCCGTGAAGTTCACCGACGAGGGCCACGTCACGCTCCGGATCGAGACGGCGCCCGAGTCGGCGCAGTTCGCGTCCCCCGTGCTCTCGAGCGCAGAGACCGTGCTCGCGTTCTCGGTCATCGACACGGGGATCGGCATCCCCGAGGACAAGCTGCGCATCATCTTCGAGTCGTTCCAGCAGGCGGACGGCACGACGTCACGGAAGTACGGCGGCACGGGCCTCGGGCTGTCGATCAGCCGTGAGATCGCGCGGCTGCTCGGGGGCGAGATCCGCGTGCAGTCGGAGCCGGGCCGCGGCAGCACGTTCACGCTCTACCTGCCGGCGACCTACGTCGCGTTCGAGAGCGGTGCGACCGAGCTGCGCGACGTGCAGGACGAGCTGGCCGCCCTGATCGGGGAAGGCCAGGCACTGCTCGCGGACGAGCAGCCGGAGCTCGACCCCGCCCTGCTGCTGAACTGGCAGAGCGAGGTCGCCGACGACCGGGAGGAGGTCGACGCCGGCGACCGCATCGTGCTCATCGTCGAGGACGACGCGACGTTCGCGCGCACCGTCCTCGACGTCGCCCGCGATCGAGGCTTCAAGGGGCTCGTCGCGCTCCGCGGCGACGTCGGCCTTGCGCTCGCGCGCGAGTTCCAGCCGGAC
>JBEQUF010000046.1:0-4557 GCA_040349295.1 Actinomycetota bacterium
CGTTCGCGGCGCTCCGCGCCGCCGGGATGGCGCAGTCGATCACGGACACGATCTTCAACATGAACGCCGACCACCTGAGCAAGGACGCGACGACCGTGTACGAGGCGCTCGAGGCGACCGGCCTGACAACCGCGGCGGTGAACATCACGTGCTACCGCGGCCGCACGAAGCACGAGCCGACGCTGCCGTGGGTGACGAAGCCGGCGTACGGGCCGAAGCGGTTCTTCTTCTACAGCCTGTTCGAGTCCGACGAGACGGGCGCGCCGCTCGCCGTGCGCAACCGCGCCGCCGGCTCGATCGACGCATACGCGTCCGTCGTCGGCCGGTGGCTCGTGACGCGAGACGGCTTCGACTTCCTCGCGTACTACCTCTCCGACTTCGACTACGCCTCGCATGAGCACGGTCCCGTCGGCGCGGAGGAGGTCGCGCTCGCCCGGGTCGACGCGTCGGTGAAGGCGATCGTCGACGCGGCGGGCGGCATGGACGAGTTCCTCGACCGGTACGCAGTCGTGCTGATCGCCGACCACGGCCAGACGCACGTGACGCGCGTCGCGCAGCTCGAAGAGCGGCTCACCCGGTTCGCCGACGACATCGTCGTGTGCGCGTCGAACCGTGCCGCGCAGGTGTACCTGCTGCCCGGCAGCCGCACCGACGCCGCCGACCTTGCGCGCGCGCTCGACGGCGCCGACGCCGTCGACGTGACGTTCCGTCGCGAAGGCGAGCGCATCGTGGCCCGTCGCGCCGGCAGCGACGGCGACGTGTCGGAGCTCGAGCATCCGGACGCGGACCGGCGCGTCCGGTCGGCACTGGACAACCCGAATGCCGGGGAGCTGCTCGTCAGCGCCGCGGAAGGCTGGGAGTTCGCGGATCTCGGCGGCCGGCACCACGCCGGCGGCGGCAGCCACGGCTCGCTCGTCGCCGGCGACTCCTTCGTGCCCGTGCTGACGATCGGCCTCGACGCGACGATCGAGCGCATCACCGACGTGACGCCGGCGGTGCGGTCGCACTTCGGTGCGCTCGTCGGTCGGTGAGGCGATGGCGCGCGTCGACCGCGCGCGCTACCTCCCGCCGGAGCTGCAAGAGCTCGCCGCGTGCGACGAGGCGCTGCCGATCGGCCACGGCCAGACGATCTCGCAGCCGACGATGGTGCGCCTGCTGCTCGAGGCGCTCGCGCTGCGCGGGGACGAGCGGGTGCTCGACGTCGGCACCGGCTCGGGCTACCAGGCAGTCGTCCTCGCCGAGCTCGTGCCGGATGTGCACACGATCGAGCGGATCCCGGAGCTGGCGGCCGCCGCCCGCGCGACGCTGCCGGCCCGCGTCACCGTGCACACCGGCGACGGGACGCTCGGCCTGCCCTCCGAGGCGCCCTTCGACGCGATCGTCGTCGCCGCGGCCGCCGACCGCCCGCCGCCCGCCCTGCTCGAGCAGCTGGCGCCCGGCGGCCGCCTCGCGATGCCGGTCGGGCCGCCCTCGCAACAGGTGCTGCATGTCTTCCACGCGGACGGGCGGGTCGAGGCGTCGGTGCCCTGCCGCTTCGTCCCGCTCGTGTTTGCGCAGCATCCGGCCGGTTAGACACCATGGCGCCATGGGGTCTCTGTCTGCTGGGTCGTCGCTCCAGCTCCCGGTCAACCTGCGCGGGATCCAGCTCGGGAGGCCCGTCGATCTGCTGCTCGACGCAGCCGCCTGGAACGTCCTCGGCTTCGTCGTTCTCTGCGGCGACGAGTCGCGGCGCTTCCTGCCCTACGCGGCCGCACAGCTCGACGACGGGCAGATCGCGGTCGGCTCCGCGCTGATGCTGCTGGAGGACACGGGCTTCTACGAGAAGCGGGGCGTCTCGTTCCGGTCGCTGCTCGGCGAGACGATGAGCGGCGGAGTGTTGAAGGATCTCGTGCTCGACGCGGCCGGCCACGTGATCGAGCTGATCGTCGACCGCGACGGCGAGCGCGTGTCGGCGCCCGTGCCGGCCCGAGCCGCTGCCTGAGGTCGGTACCCTCGCCCGGATGGTGGACGCTCCGGCCCGCCGTAGCCGCGCCCACGCCGCCCTGCGCCACCGTGGGAACTGGGTGCAGCTCGGCAAGTTCTGCGTGGTCGGCGCCAGCGGCTACGTCATCAACCTCGGCGTCTACACGCTCCTGCTCGACGACGCGGGTCTGCACTACCTGCTGGCGGCGATCTGCTCGTTCGTCGTCGCGTGCACGAGCAACTACTTCCTCAACCGGCTCTGGACGTTCCACGACCGTCGCGGTCATGTCGGCGTGCAGGGATTGCAGTTCCTCGTCGTCTCCGCCGTCTCGCTCGGCGCGAACCTGCTCGTGCTGCACATCCTCATCCGACTCGGCGCCGGGAAGCTCGTCGGGCAGGCGATCGCGATCGTCCTCGTCACGCCGCTGAACTTCCTCGGCAACCGTCTCTGGTCGTTCCGGACGCGCTGACGTGCGGCGCGCGCTGATCGTCGCGGCGGTCTGCGCAGCGCTCTGTGCAGCCACGACCGCGCACGCGGCTTCGCCGCCGACGCCTACAGCCCCCGTCTACGACGGGAAGGGACATCTCGTCCAGACGCCGATCGCCCCGCCCGCGGGCACGGCGAAGCTGACGAAGGCGCGAGCGCTCGCGATCGTCGAGCGCTACCCGAAGGTGCGCGCGTGGCTCGCGCGCTATCCGACCTCGAACCGCGTCGACGAGGAGGACTTCGACTCGAAGACCGCGCAGTGGACGGTCAAGATCTGGCGCGACCCGGCGGGCGAGATCGTGCAGGCCGACGTCGACGACGCGACCGGCGAGGTCGTCAGCGCGTGGACGGGCCCGCAGGTCGCGTGGGGGATGGCGCGCGGCTCGCCCGGCGCCTTCGGCGGCGACAAGATCAACAACCCGTGGATCTGGGGCGCGTTCTGCCTCGTCTTCCTCGTCGGGCTCGCGGACTTCCGGCGGCCGTTCTCGCTGCGCAACCTCGACCTGCTGATGCTCCTGTCGCCGACGGCGTCGCTCTACTACTTCAACCACGGGCACGTCTTCGCCGCGGTGCCGCTCTTCTATCCGGCGCTCGCGTGGGTGGTGCTGCGCGGCGTGTACATCGGCGTCACCGGCCGCGCGACGAAGGGCCGTCCGGTCTGGTCGGCGTGGATCCTGCTCGCGGCGACCGTGTTCCTCGCCGGCTTCCGCATCGGCCTCAACGTCGAGGCGTCG
Source organism: Actinomycetota bacterium (assembly GCA_040349295.1). GTDB lineage: Bacteria > Actinomycetota > Thermoleophilia > Gaiellales > Gaiellaceae > Palsa-739. Next base: position 3,184 of record JBEQUF010000046.1, read on the forward strand.
AACGTGATCGACGTCGGCTACTCGGGCGTGATCGGCGCGGAGCGGATCGTCCACGACGGCCAGGCGCCGTGGGGGAACTTCCCGGTCGAGTCGCTCGGGACGACGACGCTGAAGGCGTGCGGGCCCGCCGACGCGAGCGGCGAGATCCGCAACCACATCCAGACGAACGGCCGCTGCGAGGGCGCCAACCCGCAGGGCGACACGTACGGGCCGGTCGCCTACGAGTCGTACATCCCGGGCTATCTCGCCTTCGGCTGGAGCGGGGTCTGGGACACGCTGCCGGCCGCCCACTTCACGTCGATCGCCTTCGACCTGCTGTGCATCGTCGGCCTCTGGCTCGTCGGCCGCCGGTTCGGCGGGCTGCCGCTCGCGTCGGCGCTCGCGTTCGCGTGGGCGGCCTATCCATTCACCCAGTACGCCTCCAACTCGAACACGAACGACTCGATCATGCCGGCGTTCCTGATCTGGGGCTTCTGGCTCGTCTCGTCGCCGGTGAGCAGAGGCGTCTTCGCGGCGCTCTCGGGATGGACGAAGTTCGCGTCGCTGATCGTCGCGCCGCTCTGGGCGACGTATCCGGATCGCCGCATCTCGAGCCGCTACCTCCTGGGGTTCGCCCTCGCGACGCTTGCGGCGTTCAGCGTCGTGCTGCTCGAGCCGAGCCCGTTGCACGAGCTGCGCGTCTTCTACGACCGCACGGTGCGGTGGCAGATCGGCCGCCAGTCGCCCTGGTCGCTCTGGGACTGGCGCCAGTACCACGCGAAGGGCATCCCCGACCTGCGCATCGTGCAGCACGTCCTGCAGGCGCTGCTCGTTGCCGGGGCGCTCGTGTCGCCGTTCTATCCGAGACGGAAGTCGCCGCTCCAGCTCGCCGCGCTCAGCGCGGCGCTCCTCGCCGGCTTCCAGATGATCATGACCTACTGGCTGTACACGTACATCCCGTGGTTCTTCGGGATCGCGGCGATCGCGCTCGTGTCACAGCGACACGCGAAGCAGGTCGATGTCGCGAGCGCGCCCGTCGTCGCCGCAGTCGACGACGACGCCTTCGATCCGCACCCCGCCTTCGGCCGGCTCGAACCGGACGGGTAGCCGCGTCCGCATCCGGCGGATCGCGAGCTCGGCCTTGACGCCGATCACGGAGTCGTGCGGGCCGGTCATCCCTGCGTCCGTGAGCGCGGCGGTGCCGCCCGGCTGGATGCGCGCGTCGTTCGTCTGCACGTGCGTATGCGTGCCGATGACGGCGGTGACGCGACCGTCGAGCCAGCGCGCCATCGCGACCTTCTCGCTCGTCGCTTCCGCATGGAAGTCGACGACGATGACGTTCGTCTGCGCGCGCGCCTCCTCGACGAGCGCGTCGACGACCTCCCAGGGCGACAC
>JBEQUF010000060.1:0-6579 GCA_040349295.1 Actinomycetota bacterium
CCCGCGGCGGCGTAGAAGAGCGGCAACGTGTCGACGCGGTACCCGAGCACCGGCACGCCGAGCGACTCGAGCAGCTCCGCGGTCGCGGGCACGTCGAGCAGCGACTTGACGCCGGCCGAGACGACGAGCGCGCGCGTCCGCGCCAGCTGCGCGAGGTCGGCGCTCACGTCGGGCGGATCGGGGAAGCCGCGGTGGACGCCGCCGAGCCCGCCGGTCGCCATCCAGCGGATGCCGACCGCGACGGCGATCGCGAGCGTCCCTCCGACCGTGGTCGCGCCGACGGCGCCCTGCGCGACGCAGACGGCGACGTCGCGCGGCGAGAGCTTCCGTGCGGTCGTGTCGAAGCGCTGCAGCTCGGCCTCGGTCAGGCCGACGACGATCTCGCCGTCGAGCACGCCGATCGTCGCCGGCACGGCGCCGGCCTCGCGCACCTGGCGCTCCGACTCGAGCCCGACCTCGACGCCCTCGCCGGGCGGGAAGCCGTGCGCGACGAGCGTCGTCTCCAGCGCGACGACTCGGTCGAGCGACTCGCGCACCTCGTCTGCGATCCGGATCAAATCAATCCCTCCCGTTCCATCTCGACGTAGCGCGACTCCTCGTGCGGCTTCACCTCGCGGAAGCCCGCGCGCCGGTACGCGCGCAGCGCCCGCTCGTTCCAGGACGCGACCCAGAGCCGGAACGTCTTCGGCCGCCACTCGAGCGACGCGTAGTTCAGCCCGGCGAGGATGAACGGCTGGGCGAGGCCCCGGCCGGTGAGGTCGGGCCGCATGCCGAGCCCGACGCGGATCTCGTCGCCCTCGCGCACGAAGTTGAAGAAGCCGACGAGCTCCCCGTCGTCGTCGACGACGGCGCGCAGGCTCTCGCGCCGCTGCGGGTGCGCGAACAGCTCGACCTTGCGCGGGTCGCTCGAGGTGTCGTACCACTCGTACGGGAACTCGTACTGCCAGCCGCCGATCGCGGCGGCATGCTCGTCCGTCATCGGCTCGACGTTCACGGCATCGAGCCTACTTTTGCGACGCAGCGGGCCGCACACTCGAGGCCGCGCCGCGCCGCCTCCTCGAGCGAGCCGCCGAGCAGGAAGCCGGCGGCGAGCGCGTCGCCGGCGCCGGTCGTGTCGGCCACCTCCGTCTTGATCGACGCGAACTCGAGCTGGGCGTCCTCCGTCGCGACGAGCATCCCGCGCGGGCCGCGCTTGATGATCCCGGTCGGCGCCGTGAGATACGCGCCGCCGAGCATCTGCCACTCGGCCTCGGTCGCGAACAGGACGTCCGGCGCGATCGTGTCGAGCAGCTCGCGGAAGCGGACGGGGCCGAACGCGCGGATCTCGGTCCACGCGGCGACGTCGACCGACAGCCGGGCGCCGCGGTCGCGCGCGACGCGCGCCGCGAGCAGCGCCGTGTCGACGATCGGCTCGCGCAGCAGGGCGTAGCCGGAGAGGTGCAGGACGTCGAGGTCGTCGAGCCACGACGGGTCGAGCTCGTCCGGCGTGAACGTCGGGGCGACGCCGCGGTCGGAGGCCATCGAGCGGTCGCCGTCCTCGACGAGCGAGACGACCACGCCCGTCGAACCGGCGACGACCGGGCCGAGCAGCTCGACGCCGCGCGCCGCCAGCTCGCCGGCGAGCAGCTCGCCGGCGGGGTCGTCGCCGCGCTTCGCGAGGCAGCGGGCGTCGGCGCCGAGCGAGGCCGCCCACGCCGCGACGTTCGCCGCCTGGCCGCCGGGACCGCTGCTCGTCCGGGCGCGCACGTCGTCGCCCTTGGCGAGCGGCTGCTCCAGCCGCACGATCACGTCGAGCATCAGGTCACCGAGCGTCGCGATGCGCATCGGGCACAATCGAAGCATGGAGAACGACGACCGGCTCGGACGTGCGCGCTCCTTCCTGCTCGGCGGGCTCGTCGGCGCCTCGGCCGCCGTCGCGACCGCGCGTCGCCGGCGCGAGCTGGCGCGGCGGCGCCGGGACCGCATGCTCCACCCGGCCGGCCTCGCCGCCTTCGAGGGCGCGCCCTGCTACCGGGAGCTGCTGGCGGAGATGACCCACGTGGACGACGCGAGCACGACGCCGTCCCGGGACTCGTAAGGCCGGAGCGCCTCGCGGAGCAGCTCCTCGAGGTGCGGGCGCAGGTCTGAGGCCGCGTCGCCCGCGAGCCGTACCGCCTCCGCCGCGGGCCCCAGTGCGAAGTTCGCGGCGACCGCCTCGTCGAGGTCGCGGCCGATCCGCAGCGGGTGGTCGACGCGCAGGAACGAGATGTCCTCGAAGCCGGCATTCCGGAAGATCGTCGACGTCGTGTCCGTGTCGGCCATGAAGAAGGGCCCGGGCCCGCAACGAGGCTCGTCGGTCTCGTCCACGACCGGGACGAGCGGCTTCACGGTCGTCTCGGCGACGTAGAGCCACGGGTTGTCCTCGCGGCGGCGCCAGACGACGCCGACGAAGCGGCCGTCCGGGGCGAGCGCCTCGCGGATGTTCCGCAGGGCGGCGACCGGGTTCGCGAAGAACATGATCCCGAAGCGCGAGAACGCGTAGTCGAACCTCTCCTCGAACCGCGTCGTCTGCACGTCGTGCGTCTCGAAGCGCACGTTCTCCGAGGCGTACGCCGCCTGGGCGGCGGCGATGAAGCGCGGTGCGATGTCGACGCCGAGCACCGACCCCGTCGGCCCGACGAGCTCCGCGAGGCGCGACGACTCGTCGCCGAAGCCGCAGCCGATGTCCAGCACGCGATCGCCGCGGCGCGGCGGCCGGTGGAGGACGGCTGTCTTGCCGTGCGCCGCGAGCCCGGGCAGCATCAGGTCGCGGAACTGGACGAACCGGTCGAAGAGGACGCCGTCCCAGGCCTCCTGCGACTCGAGGTTCTCGGCGGCGACATCGGCCATCCGGTGATTGTCGACGCCGGTGAGGTCCCGCCGCAAGGCCTCACAGGCGATGTGTCACCGGATCGTGAAGGTCGCGACCCGGTGGACGGACTTCGACCCGACGCGGATCGTCAGGTTCACCTTCAGCGTCTTGCCCTTCGCGGTCTTCGGGAGCGTTCCGCTCGTCAGCGGCGCGCCGGTCGCCTTGTCGGTGACCGGGAACGTCACCGTCACCGCCGCTCCCGCGCGGGGTGGAGGACGCCGGCGGCGGCGAGCGCCGCGAGCGCGAGTGCCTTCATCGTTCTCACCTCCGGTGGTCCTGTCCGCCGACCGGTGACGCCGCTGATCCAGGGAAATACCGATCACGTTGCTAGCCTCAACGCCTGATGCCGATCTACGAGTACCGCTGCCCCGAGGGCCATACGTTCGAGCGTTTCCAGTCGATGACGGCTCCTGCGCCCGAGAAATGCGACATCTGCGGGGCGGCGCCGGTCGAGGTCGTGCTCTACCCGGTGGCGATCCACTACAAGGGGTCGGGCTTCTACACGACCGACTACGGCAAGGGGAAGGGCGCGAAGACCGAGGGCGGCGGCGAGTCGAAGAGCTCCGAGTCGAAGAGCGACTCGAAGCCGGCCGACTCGAAGCCGGCGTCCTCCTCTACTTCTGAGTGAACGCCGCGTTCCCGGTGAGGCAGCCGGGGCCGAACGGGCCGTCCGCCGGGTTCGGCGGCTGCGGCGCGGTCTTCCCGAGCACCGTCTGGATCACGTAGATGTTGTTCTCGGACGGCTGCAGGTAGCCGTCGCCGAGGTCGCGACCGCCGAGCCGGCAGTGCAGCACCGTCCCGGCGCGGAACTTCACCCACGCGAGCTGCAGGAGCTGGCTCGTCGAGAGATCGGTCGACAGCGGCTTCATCAGCGTGCCGCCGCTGAACGGCAGCCGGAAGAACGTGCCGGCGCCGGCGAGCTTGCTCAGCGTCGCCTGCAGCACCTGTTGCTGGTGCACGCCGCGCGAGATGTCCGAGTCGGCCGGGTTGAGCCGGTTCTCCCGGATGCGCGAGTAGATGAGTGCGGTGTGGCCGTTCATGTGCGTCATCCCCTTGTGGAACCGCCAGCCCTGCCACTGCTCGCAGCGCGCCGCCGTCCCGTACGGGCAGTCGAAGCGGTTCGAGAGGATGTTCTCCGGCACGTTCACGTCGATGCCGCCGATCGCGTCGATCAGCTTCACGAAGTTGCTGAAGTCGACGATCACGACGTGGTTGATCGGCAGGCCGGTGAACGCCGCGACCGTGCGCACCGCGAGCTTCGGGCCGCCGATCTGCATCGCGGCGTTGATCTTCGAGCTGCCGTAGCCGGGGATCTCGGCGCGCAGGTCGCGCGGCAGCGACAGGTAGATGAGCCGGTGCGAGCCGGGATCGGTGCGCAGGACCATCAGCGAGTCGGAGTGCTCGTCGGTGCTCCGCCCCTGCTGGCCGTTGTCCGAGTGGTCGGTGCCGATCAGGAGCGTGTCGGAGGCGTTGCTCATCATCAGCCCGTTCTGCTTGGTCAGCACGCTGTCGATGCCGGGCGCCGCCTGCTGCAGGCGCGCGTTCGCGTCCTTCACGCCGCCGCGCACGGAGAGGTAGCCGGCGAGCGCCCAGACGATCAGCAGGACGATCACGGCGACGAGCGACCACACGACGGCGCGCCAGCGGGAGAACACGCGCGTCGGGCGGCGGCGGACGTTCCGGCCGTTGCCGCCACGCGGCTCCTCCTCGCGGCGGCGGCGCTGCGCCTCGCGTCCGGGCAGCGGAACCTTGCCCTTCTGCCTCCCGCCCTTGTAGACGCGGTAGGGCTTCTCTCCGGAGGCGGCCATCCGGAGGGTTACGGTACCCACTGGCCATGACTGCTACCCACGCCATCGGGGTCGACCTCGGCGGGACGAAGATCCTCGCCGGCGTCGTCACGCGCGAGGGGGAGGTGCTGCGCCGGCACGAGCGCGCCACCCCGACCGATTCCCAGGAATTGCTCGTCCACGAGCTCGAGCTGACGGTGCAGGAGCTGCTCGACGACGACGTCGGCGCGATCGGGTTCGGCGTCCCGTGTCCACTCGATCTCGCGAACGGCGTCATCGTCGGCTGCGTGAACATCCCGTTCTCGAACTGTCCGCTCCGCGACCTGATGCGCGACCGCTTCGGCCTCGCGATCGGGCTCGACAACGACGCGAACGCGGCTGCGATCGCCGAGTGGCAGGTCGGTGCGGCGCGCGGCGTCGACGACGTCGTGATGCTGACGCTCGGCACCGGGCTCGGCGGCGGCGTCATCTCGGGCGGCAGGCCGTACCGCGGCGCGAACGGCAGCGGCACGGAGCTCGGCCACACCGTGATCGTCCACGACGGTCTGCCGTGCCAGGGAACATGCACGGGCCGTGGACATCTCGAGCCGTACGTCACCGGCCTCTCCGCGACGCGGCGCGCGCGCGAGGTGTTCGGGCCGTCCGCCGACGCACACCGGCTCGTCCGGCTCGCCAACGAGGGCGACCGGCAGGCGATCGAGATCCTCGTCGACATCGGCCGCCACCTCGGCTCCGGGATGGGCTCGTTCGCGAACGTCTTCGCGCCGTCGCTCTTCGTGATCGGCGGCGGCTTCGGCGTCGCCGCGTGGGAGCACATCGTCGGGCCGGCCGAAGAGGTGATGCGCCGCGAGGCGCTGCTGCCGATGCGCACCGACACCCGCGTCGTGCCCGCGGAGCTCGGCACCGCGGCGGGGCTGATCGGAGCTGCCTTCGTCGGCTTCGAAGCGCTCGATGGCTGAGTTCGCGCTCGTCGTCCCCTTCGCAGGGCTCGGCGTCGACCTCGTCGGCGTCGTGAACGACCTGCCCCCGCACGTCACGGTGCTCTACCCGTGCCCGGGCGAGCCGCTCGAGCTCGCGAAGGTGCTCGAGCCGTTCGACCAGTTCGACGTCACGTTCGCACGGCTCGACCGCTTCCCTGGCGTGCTGTGGCTCGCACCCGAGCCGGCGGAGCCGTTCGTGACGCTGACGGAGGCGGTCGTGTCGCGCTTCCCTGACTGGCAGCCGTACGGCGGCGTCTACAAGTCGGTCATTCCGCACCTGACGCTCGCGCAGTCGTCGCTGGACGACGTGGCGGTGCAGGTCGAGCCGCTGCTCCCGCTCGCCTCGCGCGTCGAGTCGGTCGTGCTGTACCGCTCGGTCGACGGCGTCCACTGGCGCGAAGACGCGACCTTCGATCTCTGATGCCGCTGCTCGTCTGCGCGACGCCGATCGGCAACCTCGAGGACGTGACGTTGCGCGTGCTCTCGGCCCTGCGCGACGCCGACGTCGTCCTCTGCGAGGACACGCGGCACACACGCGGGCTGCTCGCGCGGCACGGCATCGAGGGGACGAGGCTCGTCTCGTACCACGAGCACAACGAGGCGGCGCGCACGGACGAGTTCGTGCCGCGGCTGCTCGCGGGCGAGCGCGTCGTGCTCGTGTCCGACGCCGGCATGCCTGGCGTCAGCGACCCGGGCGGGCGGATCGTCCGCGCGGCTCTCGACGCCGGCGCCGACGTCACCGTCCTGCCGGGCCCGTCCGCCGTCGAGACGGCGCTCGTCGCGTCCGGCTGGGGTGGAGGCTCGTTCGCGTTCGCAGGCTTCCTGCCGCGCGGCGACGCCGCGCTCGCCGCGCTCTGGCCGCAGCTCGCCGGCGTCACCGTCGCGTTCGAGTCGCCGCAGCGGCTGCCCGCGACGCTGCGGT
>JBEQUF010000074.1:0-3835 GCA_040349295.1 Actinomycetota bacterium
CGGGCGGCGCGTCGCTCCTCGCGCTCGCCCTCGGTCTGTCCCGGCTCGCGGCGGAGGCCTGTGCGCTCGTCGCGATCGGCGGCTACGTCCTCGCCGTCGGCCCGCAGCCGTCGGTGCTTCGCGCCGGCATCGTCGGCGCACTCGGCTGCCTCGCGTGGCTGACCGGACGGGAGCGCGATCGCGTGCACGCGCTGCTGGTGGCGGCTGCGGCGCTCCTCGTCTGGAGCCCCTTGACGCTGCTCGACCCGGGCTTCCAGCTGTCGTTCGCCGCGGTTGGGGCGATCTTCGTCGCGACGCCGCGACTCGCGGCGCGGCTCGAGGGCTATCCGCTCCCGCGCGCCGTCCGCGAGGCCGTCGCCGTGTCCGCTCCGTGCGGCGTCGTCACCGCGCCGATCTCGTGGTGGCACTTCCACCAGATCCCGCTCGTCACCGTGCCGGCGAACGTCGCCGCTGCGCCGGTCGTCGGGCCGATGCTCGGGCTTGCGCTCGTCGCGGCGCTGCTGCCGCCCGCGGGGCCGCTGCTCGCCTGGGCGAACGGCTGGCTCGCGGCCTATCTCGCCGGCTGCGCGCGCTTCTTCGGCGGGCTGCCCGGCGCGCAGGTCCGGTCACCGGCCGCCGCCGCAGCGCTCGCCGCGGGCGCGCTCCTGGCTGCGGCATACGCCCGATCTATGATGGCGCGCAATGGCGAGCGAGCTGAAGCCGGTCTATCTCCTCACGGGGAGCGACCGGCCGAAGATCGCGCGCGCGGTGCGCCGGCTGCGTGACCGGTTCGGCGACGACTCGACCGAGCACCTGAGCGCCCGCGAGGCCGCCGCGGCCGACGTGATCGCGTCGTGCAACGCGATGGGGCTCTTCGGCGGCGGCGAGGGGCGGCTCGTGATCGTCGACGACGTCGACGCGTGGAAGGCGGCCGAGGTGAAGGAGCTGACGGCCTACCTCGGCGCGCCGTCGCCGGAGACCGTGCTCGCGCTCGTCGGAGAGGAGATCAAAGGGGACTCGACGCTTGCGAAGGCGGTGGCGAAGGCGGGGCAGGTGCTGTCCTATGACGTCCCGAAGCGGAAGCTGCCGGAGTGGGTCGCGGAGCAGTTCGGCCGCTACGGCGTGAAGGCCGAGACCGAGGCGTGCCGCGCGCTCGTCGACATGGTCGGCGACGACCTCGACGCGCTGACGAGCGAGGTCGACAAGCTGGCGACGTGGGCCGGCTCCGATCTCGGGCGGCCGATCTCCCAGCAGGACGTCCAGCAGATGACGGCCGGCCGTGCAGAGACCGCGATCTTCGCCGTCACCGACGCCTGGGGGAGGCGCGACGTCGCGGCGACGCTGCGGACGGCGGAGGAGCTGCTCGACCGCTCGCACCGCAACCGCTCCGGCGAGCTGATGCGCCTCGTCGCGTCGATGGTCGGCCACGTCGGCCGCGTCCGGAAGATCCAGAAGCTCGCGGAGCAGGGCATCCGTGCGAAGGACGCCGCGCCGATGCTGAAGATGCATCCGTTCGCAGCGGAGAAGGCGTTCGCGCAGGCGGCGAACTTCAGCGGCGACGAGCTCGCCGGCGCGATCGTGCGCCTGTCAGAGCTCGACGCCGCGTCGAAGGGCGGCTCGAGGCTCCCGGCGGACCTGGAGCTCGAGCGCGCCCTCGTCGACATCACGCGCCGCCCCTAGCGGCGGGTCACCTCACAGCGGCTGGACGACGATCAGCGCGTTGCCGTCCGGGTCGCGGACCCAGAACATCGGCGGGATCGGGTCGCCCCAGCGGCTGACCTCGTCGTCGACGTCCACGCCGGCGGCCTTCAGCGCTGCATGGTCGGCGTCGACGTCGGTCGTCTCGAGGCAGATACCGGTGTCGGCGCCGCCGACCGGCTTGCCGGGCGGAGGGGGTGCGAGCGCGATCTGCGTGTCGGCATTCGCGACCTTCACCTCGACCCAGCGGCCGGCGTCGCCCATCGGCACGTCGACGACCTTCTCGAACCCGAGCGTGCCGACGTAGAAGTCGAGCGCGCGGTCGGTGTCCGCGACGCCGACGGCGATGCGGCCCACCTTCGTGATGTTGAGCTGCGAAGCGACCTGCGACATCTGGAGCCTCCTCTGGCGAGCGGTGTCGCGAGCTAGGACGGCGGGGCCGTCCGAAACTCATCGCGGAGGCTACGCGTCGCGATCGCCGGAAAGGATCCTGGCGGCCTGCGCCTTGCGGCGCGCGGCGGTGTTCTTGTGGAGCTTGCCGCGGGCGGAGGCCTTGTCGAGCCAGCGGACGAGCTCGCGGTGCCGCTCGTCGGCGCTGCCGGCGTCGGCCTCGCGGAGGCGGCGCATGAGCGTCTTCGCCGTCGAGCGCCAGCGGAGGTTCTCCTCCCGCTGCTGGGCGGACTGGCGGACCCGCTTCTCCTGTTGCTTGATGTTCGGCATATCGCGTGAAAAGGCCCGCAGCTGCGGGCGGCGGGATGGTAGCAGGCGGGAGGAGAAGCCCGCGGTCTCGTGAACATCGGCACCTATGGACGAGCGGCGATCGGGCGGCGAGCGGCGAACCGGCGGCGACCGCCGCGCCGACGACGACCGCCGCGCGCGCGATGACGGGCCGCCTGCCGAAGGCGATCGCCGAAGCGGCAAGGACCGTCGCACCGGCAACGACCGCCGCTCCGGCAAGGATCGGCGCTCCGGCTCCTGACGTAGGCTGCCGCCGTGGACGCGGAGCGCGAGCGGGAGCTGCGACGGCTCGCCCGCGACGCCAAGCGCAAGCAGCAGGGGAAGCGGACGTACTTCGACTCGTCGGAGACGGACGGCTGGCCGCTGCTCGCGGATCTCTCCGAACAGCCGACGATGATCATCCGGCCGTCCCGCCGCGAGCGGGACGCGCTCGAGGAGGATCAGTTCACGACGGCGGAGACGCTGATCATCCCGCCCGCCGAGGAAGAGGAGGCTGCGACCGGCCGGCGGCTCGCGGCGAACACCGCCATCTTCGGCGTCGCGACCGCCGCGTCGCGCGTGCTCGGCCTCGTCCGCGAGGTCGCGGCCGCCTACTTCTTCGGGATCAGGGGCCCGATCAACGCGTTCACGGTGGCCTTCCAGGTGCCGAACCTGATCAGGGCGCTCGTCGCGGACGCGGCGCTCTCGTCGGCGTTCGTCCCCGTCTTCAGCGAGCTGCTCGAGAAGGGCGAGCGCAAGCGGGCTTGGCGCGTCGCCTCGTCGGTCTTCTGGCTGATGCTGCTCGGCCTCACCGCGCTGACGGCGCTCTTCGTGCTGATCGCGCCGTATGTGATCGACATCTTCGGCAACCCGGGCCACGACAAGGCGCTCGCCGTCGGGCTCTCCCGCGTGCTCTTCCCGATCGTCGCGCTGCTCGGCGTGTCGGGGGTCGTCGTCGGGATCCTCAACAGCTACGACCATTTCACGGTCCCGGCGATCTCGCCGGTGTTCTGGAACCTCGCGATCATCCTCGGCCTCGCGATCGGCGCGCCGTCGTTCCACACGCTGAACGCGAAGCTCTACGTCTACGCGGTCTCGATCCTCGTCGCGACGTTCGTGCAGGTGCTCCTGCCTGTCCCGTGGCTGCGCGGCCGAGACGACCGCCTGCACCTGGTGCTCGACTGGCGCGACCCCGCCGTCAAACGCGTCTTCAAGCTGATGGTGCCGGTGACGCTCGGCCTCGGCCTGATCAACGTCAACGCCGTCATCGACACGACGTTCGCCTCGCGGCTGATCGACGCGACGCGCGCGCCGGCGGCGATCCAGAAGGCGTTCCTCGTGTACATGCTCCCGCAGGGGATGTTCTCGGTCGCGATCGCGACGGTGCTGTTCCCGTCGCTCTCGCGCTTCGCGACGCGCAACGACATGGACGGCTTCCGGC
>JBEQUF010000104.1:0-8557 GCA_040349295.1 Actinomycetota bacterium
GCCGAGGAAGAGACCGACGACCGACGCGATCGCGCCGATCACGAGCCCCTCGACGAGCACCGAGGCGCGCACCTGGCGGCGCGTCGCGCCGAGGCTGCGGAGCGTCGCGAGCTCGCGCGTCCGCTGCGCGACGGTGATCGACAGCGTGTTGGCGATGACGAAGATGCCGACGAACAGCGCGACGCCGCCGAACGCGAGCAGGAAGTAGTTGAAGATGTCGAGCGCGCCGCTCGTGTCCTGCGTCGCCTTCTTCGCCTCCGCGTTGCCGGTGCGCACCTGCGCCGTGCGGGGCAGGATGGGCTGGATCTCCTTCACGAGCTGCGCCGGCGACACGTTGTTCGCCCCGGCGACGTCGATCGAGTCGACCTCGCCTTTCTTGTCGAAGATGCGCTGCGCGGTCGGGAAGTTGAAGACGGCCATCGTCGCGCCGCCGAGCGACGCGACGCCGCCGATCTTGACGACGCCGGTGATCCGGTACTGCTCGGTCGGCCCGCGCGCGATGACGCCGATCGTGTCGCCCGGCTTGTAGTGCTTCGAGGATGCCGTGTGCTCGTCGATCGCGACCTCGCCGGCCTTGTCCGGGTAGCGGCCGGTGACGAGCGTCAGCGGGTTGAACGTCGACTTGCCGTTGTCCGCGACGCTGAACGCGAGGCTCGGCGCGCCGCCGACGTTGATCACCTTGCCGTCGCGGCCGACGAGCTGTGCCGTGTCGCCGATCCCGCCTTCGGCGGCGGCGACGCCCGGCAGGTTGCGGATCTTCGCGACGAGCGACTCGGGCAGCGACGGCACGGCGTCGCCGTTGTTGGCGTTGCCGCCGATCGCGCTCTTGCCGGTCACGACGGCGTCGGTGTTCTTGTAGACGGTGGTGAAGACCGTCCCGAACGCGGCCTTGATCGTGTCGGTGAGGATGTAGGTGCCGCTGATCATCGCGACGCCGAGGACGATCGCGATCGCCGTCAGCGCCGCCCGCAGCTTGCGGCCGAGCAGCCCTCTGAGGGCGACGCGGATCACGTGCTGTCGAGCCCCGCCATGACGTCGAGCACCTGCTGCGAGGTCGCGTGCTGCAGCTCGCGGACGATCAGGCCGTCGGCGAGGAAGAGCACGCGGTCGGCGACGGCCGCGGCGCGCGGCTCGTGCGTCACCATCACCGTCGTCTGCTTGTACGCGTCGACCGACTCGCGCAGCAGCGTCAGGATCTCGCCGCCGGTCTTCGAGTCGAGGTTGCCCGTCGGCTCGTCGGCCAGGAGGATCGTCGGCCGCGTGACGAGCGAGCGTGCGATCGCGACGCGCTGCTGCTGGCCGCCCGAGAGCTCGGCCGGCCGGTGCGTGCGTCGCTGGGCGAGCCCCGTGCGGTCGAGCAGCTCGTCGAGCCAGCGCTGCTCGGGCTTCGCGCTCGCGATCGAGAGCGGCAGGAGGACGTTCTCCTCGGCGGTCAGCATCGGCAGGAGGTTGAAGAACTGGAAGACGAAGCCGATGTGCTTGCGGCGCAGGAGGGTCAACCGCCGGTCGTCGAGCGTCGTGATCTCCTCGCCGGCGATGCTGACCGTGCCGCCCGTCGGCTTGTCGAGCCCGGCGAGGATGTGCATGAGCGTCGACTTGCCGGAGCCCGACGGGCCCATGATCGCCACGAGCTCGCCGACGGCGACTTCGAGCGACACGCCGCGCAGCGCGTCGACTGCCGTTTCTCCTTCGCCGTACCGTCGCGTCAGGTCGCGCGCGGCGACGACGATGCCCTCTGGACCGCCTTCGACCATCTTCCTCAGGTTAAGCGAACCAGAACCAGACCGCGACTGCTAGGAAAACCGTGACGAGTACGCCGCCTTCCCAGCGCCGCGACCGCCCGTCCGTGACCGCGAGCGCGGTGAGCGCGACGGCCGCGCCCATGGCCACCGTCTCCTCCCACCGGAACGTCAGCGCGAGGTGGTGTGAGAAAAGGAGTGACAAAAGCATGACGACGGGCGTCACGAGGAGCGCCACCTGCGCGCTCGAAGAGATGGCGATCTCGCTCGCGAGCTTCATGTTCCCGTCGCGGGCGATGACGACGGCGCCGCCGTGCTCGGCCGCGTTGCCGACGACCGCGACGACGATCGCCGCGATGAAGAAGTCGGTGGCGCCGATCGCGTGCGCGAACGCCTCGAGCGAGTGGACGAGGACCTCGCTGATCACGGCCGTGAACGCCGTCGCGATCGCCAGCGCGGCGAGCGAGACGGGCAGCGGCCACGCGTTCTCGCTGGCCTCCGTGCGCTCGGCGGCGGAGTGCCGCCGCAGGTTGCGGCCGGCGACGACGAGGTAGAGGGCGAGCAGCACGATCGCGACCGGGATCGACGCGGCGACGTTCGCATGCCTGCTGTGGCCGGACCAACCGAGGATCATCGCCGGCAGCGCGATCGCGATCGCCGCGCCGCAGAGCCCGACCTGCGGGAAGAGCGAGCGCCGGTCGAGCTCGGCGCCGTCCTTTGCGACGAGCTGCGCGATCCCGTAGACGAGCAGGAGGTTCGAGATGACCGAGCCGGCGAGCGAGCCGAGCACGACGCCGTAGAGGCCGTCGCTCACCGCGGCGAGCGCGATGATCAGCTCCGGTGCGTTGCCGAAGCTCGCGTTGAGGTAGCCGCCGATTCCCGGCCCGGTGTGCTCGGCCGCGTGCTCCGTCGACTCGCCGATCAGCCACGCGAGCGGGATGAGCGAGGCCGCGGCGAGCACGAACATGCCCGTCTTCCCGGGCGATGCGACGAGATCGATGAGGATCGTGGCGGGCGCGAGGGCCAGCGACGCCCAGAGGATCCTCGAAGCCACGACGCGAGTAGCCTAACGAGCCGTGCTCGAGGCGGTGCTCTTCGACTGGGGCGACACGCTCATGCGCTGGGAGTTCAGCGTCGAGCTCCTGGCGGCCGGGCACGAAGCCGGGCTGCGTGCGATCGGGCGCGATCCGGACGGCGCGGTGACGGCGCGCTTCCGCGAGGCGTACCTGCCGAAGTTCTTCGCAGAAGGGGTGATCGAGGAGGTCGAGTACCCGGCGGAGGTGCGGGCGCTCCTCGGCGACTTCGAGATCGAGGTGGACGACGACGAGCTCCTCCGCTTCCTCGAGGCCGAGCACCGGGCGTGGGGGCCGGCGCGGCAGCTCGCCTCGACGACGCACGCGCTGCTCGAGACGCTCCGCGAGCGCGGTCTCAAGCTCGGGCTCGTCTCGAACGCGATCGACCCGCCGGAGCTGCTGCATCGCGACCTCGCCGACTTCGGCGTCGCCGACCGCCTCGACGTCGCCGTCTTCTCCTCCGAGGTGGGGCGGCGGAAGCCGGATCCGCTGATCTTCGAGCGGGCGCTCGGGGCGCTCGGCGTCGCGCCCGAGAACGCGCTCATGGTCGGCGACAAGGTCGCGATCGACATCGCGGGCGCGAAGGCGCTCGGCATGCGGACCTGCCAGGCGCTCTGGTTCGTCGCCGACGAGATCGAGGAGCCGGAGCCCGACCACCGCGCGTTCACCCAGATGGACGTGCTGACGCACGTCGCTCGCGCGCAGGCGCGCTGAATCGGCAAACCGATTGCGCTGCAATCGGCTTGCAGCCGCTTCCGGCGAGCTCCGCGCCGGCGCGGCGAGCGTTTCCTGTGCCTGAAAACCGGCCAGAAGTCAAGTCTTGCGAAGCATGCGAACCCTGACCCACAATCGTGTTCATGAGTGAGCTCGCACTGCCGCTGCGGCCCCAGGACGAGGTCCTGTGCCGCCGGTGCGAGGTCCACTGCGACAAGGTCGTCTACCCGTCCGCGTGCCTGAGCGGCGGCTGTCCGTTCGCCTACGCGTACGAGGAGCACGGGCACACGTTCATGGGCTGCATGCAGAAGGTGTTCGCCGTCGAGATCGACCTGGGGATGCTGCAGGCGGCCGAGCGGCGGCGCGAAGGCTTCGGCGCCGTGCGCGCGGCGCGGCGGCCGCTGCCGATGTGCCGGTCGGAGGTCGACCCCTGCTACGAGCACCGCTCCGGCGAGCTCGGGTGCGTCAACCCCGAGTTCATGGAGCTGCCGGCGGGATCACCGACGTTTCGCGTGATCGCCAGACTCTCGGACTGAGGTTGATCAGCAGCGCCGTCCCCGCGAGGGGGCCGAGCGCCGCGAGGAAGTAGGCGAGGCGCCACGAGGACGACGCGATCGCCGCGAAGACCGGCGGCGCGCCGGCGACGACGACCCCGAGCACGGTCTGCTGGAACCCGAGGGCGGCCCCGGTCTTGCCCGAGCCGACCGCCTCGGCTGCTGCGGCGTAGCCGAGCGCGTTCCACGACATGCTGAGCACGCCCGCGACGACGAACGCCGGCAGGAGCAGCCACAGGGACGCGTCGGTCGAGAGGGCGACGACGAGCGTCGCGAGCCCGCACGCGACGCCGATCACCCGCAACGGCCGCAGCCGGTTGCCGACCGTGTCGGAGATCCGGCCCGACACGATCCGCGCGCCGATCGCGAGCACGTTGATCCCCGCGAGCAGTGCCGCGGCCGCGTGCGTCGACGTGTGCCGGTGGTCGTGCAGGAAGAGGACGACGAAGCCGGTGATCCCGATCTGCGACGTGAGATAGAGCGACGTGCCGGCCGAGAGCAGCCAGAGGCGCGGGTCGCGCAGCGGCTTGCCGACGATCGTCTCCGCTTCGACGCCCTCGACGCTGCTGCGGATGAACGTCGCGGCGATCGCCGCGCCGACGACCGACGAGCCGGCGAGCGCGAGGAACGCGAGCCGGGTGCCGCCGCTGCTCGCGAGAACGGGGAGGACGGCCGCCCCGAGCGCGCCGCCGATCGGGATCGCCGTCTGCCGGATCCCGAGCGCGAGCCCGAGCTCCGACGGCGGGAACCACGCCATCACGGCGCGACCGCTCGCCGAGTTCACGGCGGCGCCGAGGGCGCCGGCGAGCACGAGCGTCAGCGTGATCGCCAGGTAGGTGTGCGTCATGGCGGCGCCGACGAGCGTCGCACCGCACCCGATGAGGCCGATCGCGATCACCCAGCGCTCGTCGAGCTTGTCGGCGAGCATCCCCCACGGCAGCAGCGTGAAGAGCATGCCGATGCCGACGGCCGCGAGGACGACGCCCGTCTCGCCGAGCGTCAGGCCGTAGTGCGACCGCAGCGCCGGCCCGAGCGCCGGCAGGCCGATGGTCAGCGCCGAGAAGCTTGCTTGCGCGAGCGTGCCCGCGGCGAGGATGACCCACCGATAGCGCGTTGCCGTATCTCCCTCGTGATCGCCAGATCCTCCGCGGTCGGGCCCTGCTTCTCGCGTCCCTCGGTCTCGAGCACCGCGGGTAGCCCCTGGAGCTTCGGATGGCCGAGGAAGACGCCGAGCCCTTCGCCGAGCAGGCCGTCGCCGATGTTCGCGTGCCGGTCGCGGTTCGAGCCGAGCGCGCCGGCCGAGTCGTTCACGTGCAGCGCGCGCAGGCGGTCGAGCCCGATCGCCCCGTCGAGCTCGTCGAGCAGCGCGTCGAGCGTCGGCCGGTCGGTGACGTCGACGCCGCTCACGTAGAGGTGGCACGAGTCGAGGCAGATCCCGAGCCGGGGATGCCGGTCGAGCCGGTCGTAGATCGTCGCGAGCTCCTCGATCGACCGGCCGATCGTGCCGCCGGCGCCCGCCGAGTTCTCCATCAGCAGCCACGTCGTCTCGTTGCACAGCTCGAGCACCTGCTCGAGCGCGGGCAGCACGCGCTCGAGGCCCTTGTCGAAGCCGGCGCCGAGGTGCGAGCCGACGTGGAGGACGACGCCGTCGGCCTCGATGGCGCAGGCGACCTCCATCGTCGTGCGCAGGGCGGTGACCGACTTCTCGTAGATCGCGTCGTCGCTCGCGGCGAAGTTGCAGAGGTAGAGCGCGTGGCAGAGGACGCCGTGGAGGCCGACCTCGCGGCGGCGTTCACGGAATCGCTCGAGGTTGGCCGGATCGTGGTTCGTCGGCCGCCACATGCGCGGGCTCTGCGTGAAGACCTGCAGCGACTCGGCGCCGATCGCCTCCGCGCGGTCGACGGCGGTGTGGATGCCGCCGGACGAGGAGAGGTGGGCGCCGATGTGCATCAGGCCCTGAACCATGCCTTCAGGCGGTCGGCTTCTGCGGCGACCTCGGCCTTCTGCGTTCGCGTCGCCGCTTCGAGATACGTCACCTCGACGTGCTTGTCCCAGGTCGCGACGACGCGCCCGTCGACGAGGACGGTCTGGCCGACGTCGCCGTTCGTCGCGATGATCGCGTCCTTGAGCGCCGGGTCGAACATCCGCCGCCGGTCCTTGAAGGAGAGCAGGACGTTGTCCCACTTCGGCAGGAAGCGCACCGGCGCCGGGGTGTCGGCCGGCGGCAACGGTGCGCGCTGCAGGTCGACGAGCTCCTTCCCGTCCTCGTTCACGAAGCGGCGCAGCGGCTCGAGCGCCTCGAGCGCCGGGTCGATCTCGGTGACGCGGAGGCCGCACCACGTCGAGATGTCCGTGCGCGAGGCAGGGCCGAACGCCGCGAGATAGCGCCGGACGATCGCGGTGCGCGCGACGGTGACGTCGAGCTCGTCCGGATGGTCGTGCGCCTGGAAGACGATCGCCCGTCCGTAGCCGTCGAAGAGCGACGACTCCTGCGGATGCAGGAGATGCGCGCGCCGTCGCAACGCGAAGAAGATGCGGCGGCGGTCGGCCTCGGCCGTGTGGCCTCGGCTCTCGAGCCACGCGAGCCCGTCCGCATGCGTCAGCGGCGCGAGCGCGCGGGCGGCGTCGACGAGCTCCGCCGCCTGGGCGGCGTGCTCCGCCTGGTACCACGTCGGCATGTCGCGGAGCGCCCACCAGAAGGTCGGGTAGTCGCGCCGCGTGATCAGGTGCAGGGTGCCGCGCATCAGCGTCGGCTTCAGGACCTCGCCGCGGAGGATCGCGCGCTCGAGCGCCTCCCGCCGGAAGCCGTCGACGCGCGACCAGAGCCCGACGTACGGCGCCGGCGGCCACTGCGCCTGCATCCCGGCCAGGTGCTCGATCGCCTTCGCCGGCGAGATGCGCTTGCGCTCGAGCAGGAGCTGCCGCGCGAGCGTCGCGCGGTTCAGCTCCTGCAGCGTCAGGACGGGGCGACGACTTTCCGGACGACCCACCGGTGCTTCCCGATCTTCCGGTCGCGCTCGAAGCCCAGCCGGTCGTACGTCGAGAGCGCGCCGTTGAAGAGGAACCCCGCCGGCACCGAGTCGGCGTCCTCCGGATAGCCCTCGACGACGCCGCCGCCGAGCCCGGCGATCAGCTCGAGCGCGCCGGCGATCGCAGTCGAGTTGACGCCCTTCCGCCGGTGGCCCTTGCCGGCGTAGCAGCAGGCGATCCGCCAGTCGGGCAGGCCGGTCAGCCCCTTCTCGTACTCGCGGCGGCTCTTGATCCGCGGCACCTCGCCCGGCGAGCCGAACTGCGCCCAGCCGACGCAGTCGTCGCCGTCGAAGACGAGCGCTGCGTGCGCGGTGCCCTCGCGCACGCGCGCGAGCTTCAGCGCACGGTGGTCGCCGCCCGGCTCCTGGTGGAAGCCGATGCACCAGCAGCCGCCGAAGATGCCGTTGTTCGCCTCGACGAGCGCGGCGAACGCGTCCCAGGTCGACTCGTCGAGCGGCTTGATCACGTAGGCCACGGCACGCTCCGGAACTCGATGCTCTCGCCGTCGACGATCCCGTACTCGGAGTGCTCGAGCGGGCGCCGGTCGTTCCAGCGATAGACCGGCACGCCGACCGAGCCCGGGTTCACGTAGACGGCGTCGCCCACGCGGCGCGTCCACTGGAAGTGCGTGTGGCCGCCGGCGAGGAGGCGGGCGCCCGTTCCCTCCCACGGCCCGAGATCCGCGGTGTCGGGGAAGAGGATGTCGTCGAAGCTCCGCGGCGAGCCGTGGAACGCGAGCAGCCCGTCCCGCTCGTACGTCGGATGGAACGCGCGGATCTGCTCGAGATGCCGGTCGTCGAGCTGCTCGAGCGTCCAGGCGCGCCGCTCCATCTGGGGATCGTCCGCGTGCTCGACGTAGGGATCGAGGAGCCAGGCGTCGGCGTTGCCGAGGATGACCGGCCAGCCGAGCCCCGCGAGGCGGTCGAGCACCGCCGCAGGCTCGTCGCCGCCCTGCGCGACGTCGCCGAGCACGACGCCGTCGTCGATCCCGAACGACGCGAGCTCGTCGAGCACGCGCTCGAGCGCCTGCGCGTCCCCGTGGATGTCCGAGATGAGGGCGTACCGCATCGCCACTACGCTATCCGGCATGAGCGTGATCGTCCGCATGGCGCCGTCGCCGACCGGCCTGCTGCACATCGGCGGCGTGCGCACGTTCCTGTTCAACGATCTCTTCGCGCACCAGCACGGCGGCCAGAACCGGCTGCGGATCGAGAACACCGACACGAGCCGCGAGGTCGCGGCCGCGGTCGACCAGATCCAGGAGTCGCTCCGCTGGCTCGGGATCGAGTGGGACGGCGCGGTGACGTTCCAGCTCGACCGCCTCGACGACTGCCGCCGCGTTGCCGAGCAGCTCGTCGCCGAGGGCAAGGCGTACGAGGACGACGGGGCGATCCGCTTCCGGATGCCCGACGAAGGGGTCACGGCGTGGGACGACGTCGTCCGCGGG
>JBEQUF010000109.1:0-4529 GCA_040349295.1 Actinomycetota bacterium
GAACGCGGCCGAGACGCTCGAGCGCGCAGGGACGCGCGAGGGCGTCATGCTCCTGTACGGCTCCGCCGCCTACTGAAAGAGCGTCAGCTCGGGCTCGCGGTCGCCGCGCAGCACCGCGAGGTCGACCTCGACGCAGCGGATCCCGCGCGACTCGGCGAGCGCGATCGCCTGCGGCTTCAGCTTCTGCGCGGCGAGGATGCCGCGGCAGCCGGCCTTCGCCGGGTCCTGGCGGATGAAGCCGAGGTAGCGCGTCAGCTGCTCGACGGCGTCGATCGTCCCCATGCGCTTGATCTCGACGGCGACCCATTCGCCGCCCTCGTCCTTGCACATCAGGTCGACGGGGCCGACCTCGGTCGCCCACTCGCGCTTCACGAGCACGAGCTCCTCGCCGAGCGCGCCCGGCGTGTCGGCGAGCAGGAGCTGCAGGTCGCGCTCGACGCCGTCCTTCTGGAGCGCCGCCGACTCGCCCATGTCGTGCGTGACGTCGCTCAGGATCTCGGCGAGGCGGATCTCGAGCACGTCCTCGGTCTTCGGCTTCCGGACGACGAGCACGTCGCCGAGCTCCTCGACGTGCGTCGGGCCGGTCATCCAGTTGAGCGGCTTGTAGCCGCCCGCGTCGTCGTGCACGAGCACGGAGCCGTCGGCCTTGAGGATCAACAGCCGGACGGCCTCCGGCAGGACGGCGGTGAGCCGGCCGGTGTACCGAACCTCGCAGCGGGCGACGACCAAGCGCATCGCCCCACCCTATTGCCCTTTCCGGACATGTCATTGGTGCCAGACGGCCATGTTCCGGAAAGGACGGCGAACAGGCCGGCGTCTGACATCGACGTTCGGTACACTGAACTGTGTGGTTCAGTATTCCGGCGTCGAGCGCACGTTCGCGGCCCTCGCGGACCCGACCCGACGGGCCGTGGTCGAGCGCCTGGGGAACGGGAGCGCCTCGATCAGCGAGCTCGCCGCGCCGTTCGGCATCTCGCTCACCGGGATGAAGAAGCACGTGCACGTGCTCGAGGAGGCCGGGCTCGTCGTCACCCGGAAGGTCGGACGCGTCCGGCGTTGCACACTTGCGCCGTACGCCTTCGAGGGGATCACGACCTGGCTGCAGCGCCTCGACCGCTTCGCAGAGGTCGTCGAACGAACGAAAGGAATGTGATGGCACGGAAACTCACGGCCGAGGAGAAGGCCGCCGCGAAGGCCGCGCTGCAGGACGCCGAGGGCGAGAAGGCGGTGCTCGCGTCGATCGCGAAGATGGCCGACTCGGACCGCGCGATGGCGGAGCGCATCCACGCGATCGTCCGCAAGACCGCGCCCTCGCTCGTCCCGAGGACGTGGTATGGCATGCCCGCCTACTCGAAGAACGACAAGGTCATCTGCTTCTTCAAGGACGCCGGCAAGTTCAAGGAGCGCTACGCGACCTTCGGCTTCAACGACAAGGCGAACCTCGACGACGGCTCGATGTGGCCGACCTCGTATGCGCTGACGAAGCTGACGAAGGCCGACGAGAAGAAGATCGCCGCGCTCGTCGCGCAGGCGGTGCGCCAGTGAACACCGAGGTGACGCTGCCGAACGAGCTCGACATCCGCGTCGAGCGCACCTTCGACGCACCGCGCGACCACGTCTTCCGCGTCTACACCGACCCGGAGCTGATCCCGCAGTGGTGGGGCGACGGGACGACGGTCGAGGAGATGGACGTCCGGCCGGGCGGCCGCTGGCGCTTCAACACCGGCTACGGCGTCGTCGAGGGCGAGTTCCACGAGGTCGACCCGCCGCAGCGCATCGTCCAGACGTTCCAGAACCACGTGCAGACGCTCGAGTTCGAGGACGTCGACGGGCAGACGAAGCTCACGCAGACGATGCACTTCCGGTCGAGCGAGGAACGCGACACGACGATGAACTACGGCGTCGAGCAGGGCGCGAGAGCCGGCTTCGAGCGGATCGACGACGTCCTCCGGTCGCTGCGACCATGAGGCAGCCGCCGCGCTCGCGCGCCGAGCGGCACGCCGACACGCTCGCACGCCTCGAGACCGAGGTCGACTGCTGGGTCGCGAGCGCGGACGAGCGCGGCAACGCGTATCTCGTCCCGCTCTCCTTCTACTGGGACGGCACGGCGCTCGTGCTCGCGACCCCGCGCGCCTCGACCACGGCCGCGAACCTCCTGCGGGCCGGCGTCGCCCGGGTCGGCGTCGGACCGACCCGCGACGTCGTGCTCGTCGACGGTGTCGTCTCGGACGGCGTCGACGACGCGACCGCCGACGCCCACACCCGGCACACCGGCTTCGACGCGCGCGGCGAGCCCGGGGACTACGCCTACCTGCGCATCGTGCCGACCGAGATCCGGGCGTGGCGCGAGGCGAACGAGCTCGCCGGGCGGCTGCTGATGCGCGACGGGGAGTGGCTACCGCTCGACGCGTGAGCCGCCGACGATCGCATCCGTGCCGTCGTCGAAGCGAACCCAGGCCTTGCCCTTGCCGTCGTAATCCGGCGACCAGACGATGAGCATCGCGTCACGGCCGGCGACGCGGACCGCGTCCGTGCCCTCCGGCTCGGCGCCGCTCCAGACCCGCACGAACGGGTTGTGCTCGCGCTCGCGGCCGACCGTCGTCTCGTCCGTGTGACCGGGCAGGATCCGCGTCCCGTCGGGCAGGCCCATGAAGACGTCCATGACGGCGGCCCGGATCTGCTCGAGGTCGCCGCCGCCGACGGCGTCCTTGAAGAGCGTGTCGCCGGTGAAGACCGTGTCGCCGATCGTGAAGGCGACCATGTCGTCCGAGTGACCGGGCGTCGCCGTGCCGAGCACGCACAGGTCGCCGAACGTCCAGGTCCCCGGCTCGGCGACCACCTCGACGCCGTAGCGCTCCCGCAGCTCGTCCTCGTGGAGCACGTGGTCGTGGTGCGAGTGGGTGCGGAGGATCGCGGCCACGGTGGCGCCCCACTCCTCGATCGCCGCCACGAGCGGCGCCGGGTCGGCGCCGGAATCGACGATCAGCGCCGTCCCCCGCTCCCCGTCGGCGATCGCATACGCGTTCGACAGGTAGTCGGGGTGCATGCTGCGTTCCACGAGCACGGCGGTACGCTACTTGCTGCACCCCATTTCCAGGAGGATCCATGGCCGGTCTTTGGCAGCGCTTCACGTTGATCTTCAAGGCGAAGGCGTCGCGCGCGCTCGACCGCGCCGAGAACCCGACGGAGACGCTCGACTACTCGTACGAGCAGATGCTCGAGCAGCTCCAGAACGTGAAGCGCGGCGTCGCCGACGTCGTGACGGCGAAGAAGCGGCTCGAGCTGCAGACGCAGTCGATCGAGCAGAACGTCGTCAAGCTCGAGACGCAGGCCCGCCAGGCCGTCGCCGCGAACCGCGACGACCTCGCGAAGGAGGCGCTCCAGCGCAAGGCCGCGGCGCAGCAGCAGCTGCAGGGCCTCGACGCCCAGGTGCAGCAGCTCCAGCAGCAGCAGGAGTCCCTGATCGCCTCCCAGCAGCAGCTCGAGGCGCGCATCGAGTCGTTCCGCTCGGAGAAGGAAGTGATCAAGGCGCAGTACTCGGCCGCGCAGGCGCAGGTGAAGATCGGCGAGGCCGCGACCGGCATCGGCAAGGGGATGCAGGACACCGGCATGGCGATCCAGCGCGCCCGCGAGAAGACCGAGCAGCTCCAGGCCCGGGCCGGCGCGATCGAGGAGCTGACGGCGTCGGGCGCGCTCGAGGATCTCGGCGACAGCCGCGACCACATCGACCGCGAGCTGTCCCAGATCTCGGCGAGCGCCCAGGTCGACGACGAGCTCGCGAAGCTGAAGTCCGAGGTCGGCTCCGGCGACGCGCCGCCGAAGGAGATCGACGCTGGGTCTCACTGACGTCCTGTTCGGACGGAAGAAGCTGAAGGGCCCGGCGCGCGACCGGCTGTTCGCGCTCACGACTGCCGCCGTCACGCTGAACGTCGAGTGCGGCCTGAAGCCGGCCGGCGCGGGCGCCGTCGTCTTCAAGCCGCTCTCGGCCGGCGACTTCGTCCGCGTCGACAACGGCTCGAAGCTCGACCGGAAGACCGACACGTACGGCTACGAGTGGGTGATCGTCGACGACCCCGACCTCGAGGATCAGGTGACGGCGGTCTACGGGGTCGCGAACGGCCTGACGGAGCAGGGCTTCGGCGCGCAGCTCCTCGCCGCGCCGTTCCGATTCGACGGCGCCGGCTCTCGTGACGGCGAGACGGTCTACTGGATCTACGGCTTCAAGACCGGCACCTTCTGGCCCTTCGTCCCGAAGGGCGACGGCCAGGAGCGCGACAACGCCCGCGAGCTAGGAAACGGGCTTGCCCATCTCGCGGGCGATCGCCGCGAGTGCCGCGAGGCGCTTCTCCATGGGCGGGTGGTCCATGAAGAGCTCGCCGACCTGCTGCTTCCAGTTGGTCGGGACGATGAAGAAGGCGTTCATGCCCTGCACCTCGCGCAGGTCGCGCTGCGGGATGAGCGTGATCCCGCTCGCGATCTTCTGCAGCGCGCTCATCAGGTTCTCCGGCGCGCCGGTGATCAGGGCGGAG
>JBEQUF010000110.1:0-6500 GCA_040349295.1 Actinomycetota bacterium
GCATAGAGCGGCAGCCCGGCGGGCGCGAGGACGCGCGTGCGCTCGACGAGCTCGCCGAGGCGCGCCGACACCTCCTCGCGCGCCCCCGTCGTCCCGGTGAGCGCGACGACGTACAGCCAGCCGTCCGTGTGCTCGGCGGCCGTCCGGATCCGCTCGTCGGTCGAGGTCGGAGCGATCAGCTGGATCCGCTTCAGCTCCGGATGCACCTCGACGGGGAGGTCGACGATGATCGCGCCGGTGGCGCCCGCCGCGGCGGTGTCCGCCGCGAAGCGCTCGTAGCCGTAGGCCTCGAGAATCGCCGCATACGTCATCGGCACGACCGGCACGTCGACGCGCTCGCGGATCTGCGCGAGCACCTCGATGCACTGCCGCGTGCGCATGCCGCGCGCGAGGGCGCGCTCGGAGGCCTCGCGGATCGTCGGCCCCTCGGCGAGCGGGTCGGAGAACGGGAAGCCGAGCTCGATCATGTCCGCGCCGCCCTCGACGGCAGCCGCGACGAGCTCCGGCGTCTCCGGCTCCGCCACCAGGTAGATGCCGAGCGTCTTGCTCATGCGAGGTGTGCCAGCACTTCTTCGAGGTCCTTGTCGCCGCGGCCGGAGAGGCCGACGAGGATCAGCTCCGCGTCGAGGTCGCGCGCCCGGGCGAGCGCGTGGGCCGGCTCGAGGGCCGGGATGATCCCCTCCGTCTTCGCGAGATCGACGAACGCCTGCAGCGCCTCCTCGTCGGTCGCGACGCGATACTCGGCGCGGCCCGTGTCGCGCAGGAACGCATGCTCGGGCCCGACGCCCGGGTAGTCGAGCCCGGCGCTGATCGAGTGCGCATCGGCGATCTGGCCGTCCTCGTCGGCGAGGATCGACGAGCGCGCGCCGTGCAGCACGCCTGCGCGGCCGCTGCCGAGCGACGCGGCACCGGCCGCCTCGACGCCGACCAGGCGGACGCCGACGTCGTCGACGAAGCCGCGGAAGATCCCGATCGCGTTCGAGCCGCCGCCGACACAGGCGACGACCGCCTCCGGCAGCGCGTCGGCGGCCGCGAGCATCTGCTCGCGCGCCTCGTGGCCGATCACCGCCTGGAGCTCGCCGACGAGCTCGGGATACGGCGCCGGGCCGACGCACGAGCCGATGAGGTAGTGCGTCGTCTCGACGTTCGTGATCCAGTCGCGGATCGCCTCGCTCGTCGCCTCTTTCAGCGTCTTCGTGCCGAACTCGACGCCGCGCACCTCGGCGCCGAGCAGCCGCATCCGCTCGACGTTCGGCTTCTGCCGGCGCATGTCCTCGACGCCCATGTAGACGACGCAGTCGAAGCCGAAGCGCGCACAGACCGTCGCCGTCGCGACGCCGTGCTGGCCGGCGCCGGTCTCCGCGACGATGCGCCGCTTGCCGAGCCGCTTCGCCAGCACCGCCTGCCCGACCGCGTTGTTGATCTTGTGCGCGCCGGTGTGGTTCAGGTCCTCGCGCTTGAGATAGATCTTCTTGCCCGGCGCGAACCGCTCGATCAGCGTCAGCGGCGACGGCCGGCCGACATATGTCGTCGAGAGGTCGTGCAGCTCCGCGAGGAAGGCCGGATCCTCCCGGGCCTCGCTCCACGCGCGGTCGAGCTCGTCGAGCGCGGGGATGAGCGTCTCGGGCACGTAGCGCCCGCCGTAGGTGCCGAAGTCACGCATGGGCTGCCTCCACGTATGCACGAACCTTGTCGTGATCCTTGATGCCGGGCGCCGACTCGAGCGACGACGACGCGTCCACGCCCCACGGCCGCACTGCGTCGATCGCGTCGCGGACGTTGTCCGGGCCGAGGCCGCCGGCGAGGAGGACGCGTCCACCCGCCTGCGCCGCGCGCGCCCAGTGCACGGGATCGTGCTCGTGCCAGGGTTGGTCGAGCAGCGTCGCGACCTGCACGCCGTCGCGCAGCAGCATCGCCTCGCGGCCGCGCACGCCGTTCGTGCCGCTGTCGGGATAGAACTGCACGAGGTCGGCCCCCGTCTCGCGCGTCTCCTCCACGAAGACCGACACCGCGAGCGCTGTCGCCGGGACGTCGAGCACCTCGTCGATGAAGCGCGGGCTCGCGGACACGTGGATGAACCCGAGCAGGTCGGCGCCCGCCTCGACGGCGGCGTCCACGTCCTCCTGGCGCGTCAGGCCGCAGACCTTCACGAGCGGTCGGGTCAGCAGCTCGCGCAGCTTGCCGCCGGGATCGGCCGCCTGCATCAGCGACGTGCCGACGAGCACGGCGTCGGCGCCGGCGAGCTCGGCGGCCGCACCCTGCGCGCGTGTGTGGACGCCCGACTCCGCGATGACGAGGCGGTCGCGCGGCGCCTGCGAGACGAGCTCGAGCTGCGCCCCGAGATCGATGTCGAAGGTGGTCAGGTTGCGCGCGTTCACGCCGATCACCGGCGCGTCGAGCGCCATCGCCCGCTGCAGCTCGCCGGCGTCGTGGGCCTCGACGAGGGTGTCGAGGCCGAGCGACCGCGCATGCTGCATGAGCCGTCGGCAAGCGTCGTCGTCGAGGTCGCGGAGGATGAGGAGCGCGGCGTCGGCACCTGCCTCGCGGAGCTCCGTCAGCTGCGCCTCGTCGGTGAAGAACCCCTTCGCGAGGAGCGGCGTCGTCGTCACGGCCCGCGCCGCGCGCAGGTCGTCGACCGTGCCGGCGAAGCGCTCGTCGACGAGCACGGAGATCGCGGCGGCGCCGTTCGCCGCATAGTCGCGGACGACGTCCTCGACGCTCGCATCGGGGCGGATGTCGCCCATCGACGGCGAGCGCCGCTTGAACTCCGCGATCGCGGCGAGTCCGGGCCTCGCGAGCGCCTCCTCGAACCTAGCCATGCGTGAACGCCGCCAGTTCGTCGAGGCGTGTCGCGGCCGCGCCGGAGTCGAGCGCCTGGCGGGCGACGGCGATCCCTTCGCGCAGATCCTCGGCGTGGCCACCGGCGGCGATCGCGCCGGCTGCGTTCAGCAGGATCGCCTCGCGCGGCCCACCCGGCTCGCCGGCGAAGACGCGCCGGATCGCAGCCGCGTTCTCGGCCGGCGTCCCGCCGGCGAGCGACTCGAGCGGCGCGCGCTCGATCCCGAGCTCCTCCGGGTCGATGACGCGGTCGCGCACGCCGCCGTCGACGACCTCGCTCACCTGGTTCGGACCGGCCGGCGAGAGCTCGTCGATGCCGCCGGCGCCGTGCACGACGAACGCGCGGCGCGCGCCGAGCTGCGCGAGCGCCTCGGCGACGGGGCGGACGAGGCCGGGCGAGTAGACGCCGACGACCTGCGCCCGCGCACGGGCCGGGTTCGTGAGCGGACCGAGCACGTTGAACACCGTACGCGTTCCCAGCTCGCGTCTGACCGGCGCCGCGTGCTTCATCGCGGGATGGTGCGCCTGCGCGAACATGAAGCCGAAGCCCAGCTCGTCGATCGACTGCGCGATGCGCTCGGGCTCGAGGTCGAGCTCGAAGCCGAGCGCCTCGAGCACGTCCGCGCTGCCCGTCTGCGAGGACGCGGCCCGGTTGCCGTGCTTGGCGACGCCGGCGCCCGCCGCCGCAGCGACGAGCGCCGCCGCGGTCGAGATGTTCAGCGTGCTCTTGCCGTCGCCGCCGGTGCCGGCGGTGTCGACGAGGTCGGCCCGCGTCGGCTGGACGGCCAGCACGTGCTCGCGCATCGCCTCGGCGCAGCCGGCGATCTCCTCTGCCGTCTCGCCCTTCGCCCGGAGGGCGACGAGGAAGCCGGCGATCTGCGCCTGCGTCGCGTCGCCGCGCATGATCTCCTGCATCGCCTCGCGCGCCAGCTCGCGGGTCAGGTCGTGCCCGTCGAGCACGCGCGCCATCAGGTCGGTGATCACAGGCGCCCCTCGAGGAAGTTCTTCGCGAGCGTCGAGCCGTCCGGTGTCAGCACCGACTCCGGATGGAACTGCACGCCGACGACCGGCAGCGACCGATGGCGCACCGCCATCACCTCGCCGTCGTCGGCGAACGCCGTCGGCTCCAGCTCGTCCGGCACGCGCGTGGCGGCGAGCGAGTGGTAGCGGCCCGCGTCGAACGGCTGAGGCAGGCCGGTGAAGAGCCCGGTGCCGTCGTGGCGCACCGGCGATGCCTTCCCGTGCAGCAGCTCCCGCGCGTAGCCGACCTCGCCCCCGAACACCTCGACGATCGCCTGGTGGCCGAGGCACACGCCGAGCGTCGGCGTCGTCGGCGCGAGCCGGCGGATGATCTCCTCCGACGCGCCCGCGTCGCCCGGCTTGCCGGGACCGGGGGAGACGACGAGCTGCTCGGGGCGCATCGACTCGGCCCCGTCCGCGTCGAGCTCGTCGTTCCGCCTCACGACCACGTCCGCGCCGAGCGCGCCGAAGAGGTGCGCGAGGTTGTAGGTGAACGAGTCGTAGTTGTCGATCAGCAGGATCACGATTGCTCCGCCAGTTCGATCGCGCGCTCGAGCGCGGCGAGCTTGTTCAGGCACTCCTGATGTTCGTCGCCCGGATCGCTGTCCGCAACGATCCCGCCGCCCGCCTGGAGGTACGCGACTCCGTCCCGGAGGACGAGCGTGCGGATCGCGATGCAGGTGTCCATCGAGCGCTCCGCCGGCAGGACGTAACCGACGGCGCCGGCGTAGATGCCGCGCGCGAAGCCTTCGAGCTCGCTGATGATCTGCATCGCGCGCACCTTCGGCGCGCCGCTGACCGTCCCGGCGGGGAAGCAGGCACGGAGGAGCTCGAACGGCGTCACGTCGTCGCGGAGCTCGCCGACCACCTCGCTGACGAGGTGGGTGACGTGCGAGTAGCGCTCGGGCTGCATCAGGCGCTCGACGTGCACCGTCCCGGGCTTGCAGACACGCGACAGGTCGTTGCGGCCGAGGTCGACGAGCATCACGTGCTCGGCACGGTCCTTGGCCGACGAGAGGAGCGTCTCCGCGTCGTGCTCTCCGGGCGCGATCGTGCCGGCGATCGGGTTGACCGCCGCCCGCGAGCCCTCGCACTTGACGACCGTCTCCGGCGACGACCCGACGAGCGCGAGGTCGCCGAGCTCGAGCAGGAAGAGGTACGGCGACGGGTTGACGCGCCGCAGGGCCCGGTAGAGCTCGACGGCACTCGCGCTCGTCGGCCGCTCGGCGCGCTGGGCGATGACCACCTGGAAGACGTCGCCCTCGCGGATGTGGTGCTTCGCCCGCTCGACGCGGCGGAGGTGCTCGTCCCGCTCCGGGAAGCGGCGGAGCTCGCCGCGCTCGCCGTCGCCGCGCGGGGGCGCCGGCTGCGGGCCTTCGAGGAGGGACGGGTCGCCGATCAGCACCTCGGCGACCCCGCGGCCGTGGTCGAAGCGGACGAGGAGCTCCGGGACGACGAAGATGCTCTCCGGGAAGCCCGGCCCGGGCTCCGGCAACGTCACCGTCGGCTCGAGCCGGGTGACGACGTCGTAGCCGAGATAGCCGACCACCGGCTCGCCGAGCGCCTCCGCCTCGTCGAAGGTGACGAGCCGGGAGCCGCGCCCGACGAAGCTGTTGTTGCCGAGCCGCCCGTGCTCGACCGACTCGAGCAGGAACGCGCCGGCCGCACCCTCGCGCAGGCGCAGGTAGGCCCCGAGGGGGGTCAGGAGATCGGTTGCGATTTCGGCTTCGGGCATGAAAAAGGCTCCTCTCGGAGCCGGGGTCGAGCGGTGCGGGCTGTTCGGCGCTGTCGCTAGCGCACGCTCCCGCACGGCTCGGTGAACCACCACCAGGTGCGGGATGCGGACGTCATCTCCGGCACAGCGTACAACAGGGGCCAGGCCCGGGCCAGGCCCCTGCCTCGAACGGGGGAGACGGAAGGGACACGTCGATGTCAGCCGTCGACGTCGTGCCCGGCAGCCGTCCAGGCCTCGACCGCGGCGTGGTGGTCGTGCTCGCGGACGAGCAGGTAGTCGGTCTCGAAGGTCGAGATCGCGAACACCGGCACCTCGGCCTCCGCGAGCGGCTCGACGAGGTCGTGGAGGACGCCCGTGAGCGAGAAGTGGAGCGGCCCGGCGACCTGGAAGCAGACCCATCCGCGCTCGGCGCTCGCGTCGGCGGGGACGTCCTCCTCCCGGCAGACGATCGACATCTCCGTGTCGGATCGAGTCACCGAGCGGAAGTGGCCGCGCACTGCCCACTCGGGCAGCGGCGCGTCCGGTTCGAGCCGGACGACGGCGTAGAGCTCGTCGAGCGCATACAGCTGCACGGCAGGACGCTATTCCACCCGGATTACGCTCTGTCGCAGTGACCGCCATCCTTGGGCTCAACGCGTACCATGCCGACTCCGCCGCGGCCCTCGTCGTGGACGGCGAACTGGTCGGCGCGGTCGAGGAGGAGCGCTTCAACCGGCAGAAGCACTGGGCCGGATTCCCGCGCGCCGCAATCGACTGGTGCCTCGCCGAAGCGGGCCTCACGCTGGCCGACATCGACCACGTCGCCGTCAACCAGAGCGCGACAGCGAACCTCGGCCCGCGGCTCGCATACGCGATCCGCCGTCGCCCGTCGCCGCAGCTGCTGCTCGAGCGCCTGCGGAACCAGCGC